>NZ_JBFUID010000002.1:234858-313321 GCF_056402055.1 Pseudomonas sp. P4_C4
GATCGCAGCCTGCGGCAGCTCCTACAGGATCGAGTTTCAAGACGAATGGCTTGGGTCGGCCTGACTGATCGGGCTAGAATGCCTGCCCCTAAAAATGATGGCGGCATCCGGCATGCGCATTCAGTTGAACGGCGAATCCTTTGAACTGCCCGACGGTGAAACCGTTGCGGCCCTGCTGAACCGTCTGGACCTGGCCGGACGCCGGGTGGCGGTGGAACTCAATCTGGATATCGTCCCGCGCAGTCAGCATGCAGACACCGCGTTGAACGACGGCGACAACGTCGAAGTGGTGCACGCCATCGGCGGCGGCTAGTAGCCTCGGCCGCGTGGCCACAGAATTCTGCAAGTACCTCACCCCTACAGAGGATTTCCCATGAGCATCGTTCGCAGCGACAAGCCTTTCGTCCTGGCCGGTCGTACTTACCAGTCGCGTTTGCTGGTCGGTACCGGCAAGTACCGTGACATGGAAGAAACCCGCCTGGCAATCGAAGCCTCAGGTGCCGAGATCGTCACTTTCGCCGTGCGCCGCACCAACCTTGGCCAGATCGAGGGCGAGCCGAACCTGCTCGAAGTGCTGTCGCCGGATCGCTACACCTTCCTGCCGAACACCGCCGGTTGCTACGACGCCATCGAAGCCGTGCGCACCTGCCGCTTGGCCCGTGAGCTGCTCGATGGCCACAACCTGGTGAAGCTGGAAGTGCTGGCCGACCAGAAAACCCTGTTCCCCAACGTGATTGAAACCCTCAAGGCCGCCGAAACGCTGGTCAAGGAAGGCTTCGACGTGATGGTCTACACCAGCGATGACCCGATCATCGCCCGGCAACTGGCGGAAATCGGCTGCATCGCCGTCATGCCGCTGGCTGGTCTGATCGGTTCGGGCCTGGGGATCTGCAACCCGTACAATCTGCAAATCATCCTGGAAGAAGCCAAGATTCCGGTGCTGGTGGATGCCGGTGTCGGTACTGCGTCCGACGCCACCATCGCCATGGAGCTGGGCTGTGATGCAGTGCTGATGAACTCGGCCATTGCCCACGCCCAGCAGCCGGTCATGATGGCTGAAGCCATGAAACATGCGATCGTCGCAGGCCGCCTGGCTTACCTCGCCGGCCGCATGCCGAAAAAACTCTATGCCAGCGCCTCTTCGCCGCTGGATGGTCTGATCAAGTAAGAGCCATTGATGACTGAATCGAACGACACGCCAATCCAGACGGAAGAAGGCGACGAGCGCCAACACCGCCGCATCAAGAGCTTCGTGATGCGCGCCGGGCGCATGACCGAAGGCCAGCAAAAGGGCCTGGAGCAGGGCACTCCGCTGTTCGTGCTGCCGCTGGCAGACGCGCCGGTGGATTTCGACCAGGTGTTCGGTCGCTCGGCACCGCGCTCGCTGGAAATCGGTTTCGGCATGGGCCATTCGTTGCTGGAAATGGCAGCGGCTGCGCCGGAGCAGGATTTCATCGGCGTCGAGGTTCACCGTCCGGGTGTCGGCGCGCTGCTCAATGGTGTGCTGACGCAAGGCCTGACCAACCTGCGGGTCTACGATTGCGATGCGATCGAAGTGCTCAACCGCTGCGTGGCCGATAACAGCCTCGATCGCTTGATGCTGTTTTTCCCGGACCCGTGGCACAAGAGCCGTCACCACAAGCGCCGTATCGTTCAGGCGTCCTTCGCCGAGTTGGTGCGCAGCAAGTTGAAGGTCGGTGGCATTCTGCACATGGCCACCGACTGGGAACCGTACGCCGAATACATGCTGGAAGTGATGAGCGTCGCGCCGGGCTACCGCAACCTCGCTGAAGACGGCAAGTGCGTTCCGCGCCCGGCCGAGCGGCCGATCACCAAGTTCGAACGCCGTGGCGAACGTCTTGGGCATGGCGTGTGGGATTTGAAGTTCGAGAAGCAGTCCTAAGCATCACCCAATACAAACTGTGGGAGCGACGGTGCGACGATTCGACTTGCTCGCGATGAGGCCATCAAATTCAACATCTCTGTTGACTGTCAGGCCGCCATCGCGAGCAAGTCGAATCGTCGCACCGTCGCTCCCGCAGTTGTTTTAGGTATGCCCGAAGATCAGCGGCGGTCAGCGACCACGCCAATCAACACCAACACCACCAACAACACCGGCGCCAGGCTGTAGTTGTTGAACTGGCTCAAGCCGCGCACGACCCATGGCGTGGCGTAGATCAGCGCCGCACCGCTGCCGATCATGCACAGCAGGGACATCAGTGGCACGCGCAACGCGCCGGCGATGCTGCCCAGACGCTGCTCGACCCAGCCTTTGAAATCCGCACCAAACAGCACCAGCAGGCAGCCCACCAGGGCCAAGGCGATTTCCGAGAGGTTGCTGCGGCTCCAGCGAGACACGGTGGCAAGCAGGTCGAGTACCAAATCCATTCGATTTCCTTATGTCAGAAATTTCTGCAGCAAGTCGTTGAGGAAGAGTTGTCCGCGCATCGTGGCTACCAGACGTGACGGTTCGACCTGCAACAGGCCGCTTTGTTCGGCTTCACGGCGGCCTTCAGCAAGGCTTTCCAGCGTCATGCCGGTACGTTCCGGGTACAGCCGCGATTCGACGCCTTCAGTCAGGCGCAGCGCGTTCATCAGGAATTCGAACGGCATTTCATCGTTGCCCAGCGCTTTCTCGCCAGCCAGGAAGCTCTTGGCCGGATTCAGGTAATCCTTCGGCAGGCGGGTCTTCCAGGTGCGAATGATGCGCCCGTCCGGATGGCTGAGCTTGCCATGGGCGCCGGCGCCGATGCCAATGAAGTCGCCAAAACTCCAGTAATTGAGGTTGTGGCGCGCCGGGCGACCGGGCAGGGCGTAGGCCGAGACTTCGTATTGCGCGTAACCATGTTCAGCCAGCAGCGCTTGTCCGGCTTCCTGGATGTCCCAGAGCGTGTCGTCTTCCGGCAGCGTCGGCGGCTGGTTCCAGAATACCGTGTTCGGTTCCAGGGTCAGTTGATACCACGACAGGTGTGTCGGTTTCAGGGCGATGGCTGTGCGCAGGTCCGCCAGGGCATCGTCCAGGGACTGATTCGGCAAGCCATGCATCAAGTCCAGGTTGAAGTTGTCGAACCCGGCCTGCCGCGCCATGCCGGCGGCACGTACGGCTTCGTCGCCGTTGTGGATCCGCCCCAGGGCCTCGAGCTTTTCTTGCTGAAAGCTCTGGATGCCGATCGACAGGCGATTGATCCCCAGTTTCCGGTACGCCACGAACTTGTCTTGCTCGAACGTCCCCGGATTGGCTTCCAGCGTGATTTCGATGTCGCTGGCAAACGGGATGCGTTGTTCGACGCCTTTGAGCAAGCGACCCAGCGAATCAGCGCTGAACAGGCTTGGTGTGCCGCCACCAAAGAAAATCGAGCTCAGCTCACGACCATAAACGGCGTGCAGGTCCTGATCGAGATCGGCCAGCAAGGCGTCGACGTACTCTTCTTCCGGCAGCACGGGGCTGGCGGTGTGGGAGTTGAAGTCGCAATAAGGGCATTTGCGCACGCACCACGGGATATGGATATACAGCGCCAGCGGCGGCAGCACAGACAGGGCTGCCCGAGGCGATTGTGCATCGCCGCCGAAGATCAGCGGCGACGCGGATGATTCACGGGTCATTTCAAGCCCAGACGCTGGCGCAGCAGATCCATTGCACGGGCGCGGTGGCTGATCTGGTTCTTGTCGCTTGGGCTAAGTTCGGCGCTGGAGCAATCACGCTCAGGCACCCAGAACAGCGGATCGTAGCCAAAACCGTGTTCGCCGCTGGCCTGGGTCAGGATTCGCCCGTGCCACAAACCTTCACAGAGGATCGGCAGCGGATCATCGGCGTGGCGCACCAAGGCCAGCACGCATACGAACTGCGCGCCACGTTCGGCTTCGGGTACGTCTTTCAACACGTCGAGCAACTTGGCGTTGTTCGCCGCATCGCCCTTGCCGTCGGCATAACGCGCCGAGTAGATGCCTGGCGCGCCGCCCAGGAAATCCACCGCCAGCCCGGAATCGTCGGCCAGCGCCGGCAGGCCGGAAATGCGCGCGGCATTGCGGGCCTTCAGGATGGCGTTTTCGACGAACGACAGGCCGGTTTCTTCAGGCTCGACGCTGCTGAACTCGCCAATCGAGCGCAGATGCACCGACTCGCCGAGCATGGCCTGGAGTTCCTTGAGTTTGCCGGCGTTATGGCTGGCCAATACGAGCTGCGTGAAGTTGATCATTGGCCGGGGAAGAGCTCTTGGTTGAAATTGATGGTGTTGATCTTGTCGCCGGTCTGCACCTTGATGTCGAAGGTGCGGACTTCCTGCTGATCCACTGGATATTGCGCAATGTAGTAGATCGCGCCTTGTTCGGTGATCTGTTTGAACTGCAGTGGCACGGTCTGGCTGGTCAGGTCTTTGATCGAGCCGCTCACCTGGGCCATCTGTGGCTTGCCTTCCTTGAGGACCGAAATGTTGATCACGCCCTGATTCTTGCTGCGGATCAGTTCGGCGGACTTGGCAATGTCCGGTGTCAGATAGGTGGAATTGAAGGTGTTGTAGTGCACTGTCACGTCGCCGAAGGTTTCCTGGCGCTCGCCTTTGATGGCGTCAGCGGCCATGGCGGTGACGCTCAGGCAGGCAGTGAGTAGAAACAACGCTAGACGACCCATGATCGTTCTCCTTGAAATAGGGTGGATCAGACTGCGACCTTGTGGTCGGAAAGTCCCGGGCTGCTGACCCGGTAGATTCCGATCTCACCTAACAGATTAGGCCATAGCTTACTGGCCCACCCGTGCCGATGCTGTTGATCCACGGCAAGCCGATCAATGACCTTCGCTTCACGTTCGCGACACAAGGCTTCAAAGTCCGCGAAGGTGCAGAAGTGAATGTTCGGCGTGTTGTACCAGGTGTAGGGCAGGAACTCGGAAACCGGCATGCGGCCCTTGCTCGCCAGGTACCAGCGGCAGCGCCAGTGACCGAAATTCGGGAAAGTGATGATGCACTGCCGGCCCACGCGCAGCATTTCCTCGAGGATCTTGTCCGGGTAGTGCACAGCTTGCAGCGCCTGGGTCATGACCACGATGTCGAAACTGTTGCTGGCAAAGTTACCCAGGCCCTTGTCCAGGTCCTGTTCGATGACGTTGATGCCCTTGGCCACGCACTCGGCGATGTTGTCGGCGTCGTTTTCCAGGCCATAACCGGTGACTTGCTTGTTATCGCGCAGCCAGGTCAGCAGTTCGCCATCGCCGCACCCGAGGTCGAGCACGCGGCTGCCGGCGGGGATCCATTCCTGGATGATTTCCAGATCAGCTCTCATGGCTTTCTCACAACGTAATGCGGTTCATGTAATTGCCGAATGCCTGCAGGTAGCGCGGGATCGGAATCAGGAAGGCGTCGTGGCCTTGCGGTGCGTCGATCTCGAGGTAGCAGACGTCCTTGCGCGCGGCCATCAGCGCGTCCACCAGTTCCCGCGAGCGGGCAGGAGAGAAGCGCCAGTCGGTGGTGAACGACATCACGCAGAACTTGGCCTTGGCACCTTCAAAGGTTTTTGCCAGGTTATCGTCGAAGTTCGCCGCCGGATCGAAGTAATCGAGCGCTTTGGTCATCAACAGATACGTATTGGCATCGAAGCGTCCGGAGAACTCTTCGCCCTGATAGCGCAGGTAGCTTTCAACCTGGAACTCGACGCTGTGGAAGTCGTAGTTGAGCTTTTCGCTCTTCAGCCCTCGGCCGAATTTTTCGCCCATGGAGTCGTCGGACAGGTAGGTGATGTGCCCGACCATCCGCGCCAGCATCAGGCCGCGCTTGGGGATCACGTTGTGTTCCTGGAACGAACCGCCGTGGAATTCCGGGTCGGTGAGAATCGCCTGGCGCGCCACTTCGTTGAACGCGATGTTCTGTGCCGACAGCTTGGGTGCCGAGGCGATGGCCAGGCAGTGACGGATGCGGTCTGGGTAGGTGATGCTCCATTGCATCGCCTGCATGCCGCCGAGGCTGCCGCCGATCACGGCCGCGAACTGGGCGATACCGAGGCGATCCGCCAGGCGCGCCTGGCTGTGCACCCAATCTTCGACGGTCAACACCGGGAAGTCGGCGCCGAACGGCTTGCCGGTGTCCGGGTTGATGCTGCTCGGGCCGGTGGAACCGTTGCAGCCGCCGAGGTTGTTCAGGCTGACCACGAAGAACTTGCTGGTGTCGATCGGCTTGCCGGGGCCGATGCAGCTGTCCCACCAACCGGGCTTGCGGTCGTCGGCGCTGTGGTAACCGGCGGCGTGGTGGTGACCGGACAGGGCATGGCAGATCAGCACGGCGTTGCTCGCCGTGGCGTTGAGCGTGCCGTAGGTTTCGTAAATCAGGTCATAGGCCGGGAGCGAACGTCCGCAGGCCAACGCCAGGGGTTCGCTGAAGTGCGCCACTTGCGGCGTCACCAGACCAACAGAATCGGGGGGAAAGGCAGCTGGCATCGACCCTGCTCTCATTGAAATGAGGCGTAAGTCTAAAGATCGCTGCCCCTAGCAGCAAGCTAACCCTTGCCCACTGTAGGAGCCGGCTTGCCGGCGAACCAGATGTCACGGTGTGTCAGTCACGCCGCCTTCGCTGGCAAGCCAGCTCCTACAGTAGGTTCAGCGTTCCAGTCCGGGCAAATCCGGCAGCTTCTTCGGTGAACAGATCCGCACCCGTTTCTGCCGGTTCAACTCACCACTGATCAGGCTGACCTGGCTCTTGGACACGCCAAAGGCCTTGGCCAGAAACGCCATCAGATAGGCGTTGGCCTTGCCCTCGACTGGCGGCGCGGTCAGGCGAATCTTCAGGCGATCGCCGTGCAGCCCGCAAAAATCATCACTGCGGGCTGCCGGTTGCAGGTGACACTCCAGAATCAGGTCGTCACCGTCCCAACGAAAGTAGCTCATCAGATCAGGCCGAGCAGCCCCTGCGGCATGAAGGCAAAGTACGCAAGGCGCGGGATCAGCCAGCTTTGCAGCAACTGGATCACAATGAACGCGAAGATCGGCGAGATGTCGAGACCACCCAGGTTAGGGATGATCCGGCGGAACGGTGCAAGGACCGGCTCAGTGATCTGAGCGACCAGTTCTGCGCCAGGGTTATGGCTGCCCGGTGCAACCCAGGACAGAATCACACTGATGATCATCGCGTAGAACAGAACATTCAAAAACAGCGAGAAAAGGGCGATCAGAGCCCAAGGCACCAACAGCAGCAAGTCGACCTCGAAGCCTTTGAGCAGCAGGATAACCGCCATCAGCACTATCTGCACGATCAGCGCCAGTACCAGTGACGACATGTCCAGCCCGAACATGCTCGGGATGACCCGGCGCAGAGGCTTGAGCAGTGGTTGCGTGGCCTTGACGATGAACTGGCAGAGCGGGTTGTAGAAATTCGCCCGAACCAGTTGCAGGATGAAGCGCATCAGTACGATCAGCAGGTACAGGCTGCCAAGGGTTTTAATGATGAAAATGGCAGCGTCATTGAGTCCAAGCATCGTTGATTCCTTTGTAAGAGCTGATTAGCGACCGAGTTGCTCAGCCATCTCGGCCGAGCGATGCGCGGCAGCACTGAGTGCTTGTTCGACCAGGGCTTCAAAGCCATTGGCCTGGAACGACTTGATTGCAGCTTCCGTGGTGCCCGCAGGCGAGGTGACACGGCGGCGCAACTCGGCGGCGTCGACGTCGCTGGAGACCGCCATGTGGGCGGCGCCCAAGGCGGTTTGCAAGGTCAGTTGCGCGGCGATGTCCGCCGGCAGGCCGAGTTTCACACCGGCGGCGGTCATGGACTCGATCAACAGGAAGAAATACGCCGGGCCCGAGCCGGAAACGGCGGTGACGGCGTCCAGTTGCTGCTCTTCATTCAGCCACAGGGCGATGCCGACGGCGGACAGCAGTTCCTGGGCCTGCTGACGCTGTTCGGCTGTCACCTCGGCTGTTGCGAACAGGCCGCTCGCGCCCTGACGCACCAGCGCCGGGGTGTTGGGCATGCAGCGCACGATCGGCTGGGCGCCGAGCCAGTTGTTCATGCTGGCGCAGGTGATGCCCGCGGCAATCGAAACCACCAGTTGATTGGGCTTGAGGCTTGGGCGAATGGCTTCGCAAACGGCTTTCATCGCCTGGGGTTTGACCGCCAGGACAACGACGTCGGCGCCATCAATGGCCTGGGTGTTGTCGGCGAAGGTTTCGATGCCATGTTCAGCGCTCACGCGGGCGCGGGTTTCTTCGCCCGGATCGCTGGCGCGGATCTGTGCGGCTTCCAGACCCTTGGCCCGCAGGCCGCCGATCAGGCTGGCTGCCATGTTGCCGGCACCGATAAAGGCAATACGCATTTTGCTCATGTCAGGTCCTTATAAAGAGAGGTGTCGGCCATGGCTCATGGCTGGCCGTGCATTTGTGAAGAGCCGCGAGCGCCAAACAGGGCGGTACCGATCCGCACCCAAGTGGCACCCTGGGCAATGGCTGACTCGAGGTCGTGGCTCATGCCCATGGAAAGTGTGTCGAGCGGCAGATTCAGGCTGGCTTGCAGGCTTTGCACGGCAGCGAAAGCGGCATCCTGGGCAGCGCGATCTTCAGTCGGCTCGGGGATTGCCATCAACCCGCGCAGTTTCAGGCGCGGCAGGTCGCTGATGGCGTTGGCCAGGGCCGGCAGGTCAGCCGGGGTGCAGCCGGATTTGCTGGCTTCACCGCTGACATTGATCTGAATGCAGATGTTCAGGGGCGGCAAATCGGCGGGACGTTGTTCGGACAGGCGTTGTGCGATTTTCAGACGATCCACGGAATGCACCCAGTCGAAGTGCTCGGCGATAGCACGAGTCTTGTTCGATTGAATGGGGCCGATGAAGTGCCAGATCAAGGGCAGGTCGGCCAGTTCGAGCTGCTTGCCCAGCGCTTCCTGCAGGTAGTTCTCGCCAAAGTCGCGCAGGCCGGCGGCGTAGGCTTCACGTAGGTCTTGTGCGGGTTTGGTCTTGCTCACGGCCAGCAGATGGACGCTGTTTTCACCGCGGTTGGCGGCGAGTGTTGCGGCATGGATGCGCGAACTAACTTCGAGAATGTTGTCTGCTATGGTGGACATCAAGAGGCGCCAGCGGTCTGAAGGTTCGCGGCATTCTACTGGAATTGAGGGGCGCTATGGATATCACCGAACTGCTGGCATTCAGCGCGAAACAGGGCGCATCCGACCTGCACCTGTCTGCCGGCCTGCCGCCGATGATTCGGGTTGACGGTGATGTGCGGCGCATCAATCTGCCGGCCCTGGATCACCAACAGGTGCAGACGCTGATCCATGCCATCATGAATGACGCCCAGCGGGTGGATTTCGAGAAACATCTGGAAACCGATTTTTCCTTTGATGTGCCCGGTGTGGCGCGCTTTCGGGTCAATGCGTTCAATCAGAACCGTGGCGCGGGCGCTGTGTTTCGTACCATCCCGTCGAAAGTGCAGGGCATGGACGAACTGGGCATGGGGGACGTGTTTCGCAAAATGACCGACGCGCCCCGTGGCCTGGTGCTGGTGACTGGCCCGACCGGTTCCGGCAAGTCCACCACGCTGGCGGCGATGATCGATTACCTCAATTCCCATCGCCATCACCACATCCTCACCATCGAGGACCCTATCGAGTTTGTCCATGAGCCGCGCAAGTGCCTGATCAACCAGCGTGAAGTCCATCGCGATACTCGCAGCTTCGCCACCGCCTTGCGATCGGCGCTGCGGGAAGACCCGGATGTGATTCTGGTGGGCGAGATGCGCGATCTGGAGACCATTCGCCTGGCGTTGACCGCCGCCGAAACCGGTCATCTGGTGTTCGGCACGCTGCACACCACGTCGGCGGCGAAAACCATCGATCGTGTGGTGGACGTGTTTCCGGGGGACGAGAAGTCGATGGTGCGATCGATGCTCTCCGAGTCGCTGCTGGCGGTGGTGTCCCAGACCCTGGTGAAGAAGATCGGCGGCGGGCGCATCGCGGCCCACGAAATCATGCTGGGGACGTCGGCGATCCGGAACCTGATCCGCGAGGACAAGGTGGCGCAGATGTACTCGGCGATTCAGTCGGGAGGGGCGCTGGGCATGCAGACGCTGGATATGAGCTTGAAGGACCTGGTGACCAAGGGCTTGATCAGTCGTGACCATGCGCGGGAGAAGGCGCGGTCACCGGATGGGTTTTGATGGCCCTGAAAGCAAAAGATCGTCCGAACGCGGCCCGAGCCTTCGGACGATCCTTTGATCTTGCTTCAATCAGCGCTGAACAACCCGCAACTGATTCGGCTCTTTCGGCAGAACCCGCTTGGCAACCACGTAGTGGTTTTCCCAGTACGGTTTATTCAAAGTGTCGATGGACACCGACTTGCCGCGACGTGGCGCGTGGATGAAGCGATCGTTGCCCAGGTAAATGGCGACGTGATTGACCCGACGGCTCTTGATGTTGAAGAAAATCAGGTCGCCCGGCTTCAGGTCGTTGCGATCGACTTTTTCCCCATGACCGCTGGCCATGGCATTGGAGGTGCGTGGCAGGTCGAACGTAGCGTCGTTGAACGCGTACTTCACCAGGCCGCTGCAATCGAAGCCTTTGCTTGGGCTGCTGCCACCCCAACGATAGGGAGTGCCAAGGACGTTCACGGCGCGGCTCAGCACGTCGCTGCTTTCCTTGGTGCCCATCGGTGGAACCAGGCCGCTTTTGCTGCTGGCCAGGCTTGGAGCATATTTAGCGGATTTTTTGTCTTTGCTCGAAGGAGCAGAGGCATGGGATTTTGGGGTGTAACCATTAACGTTAGGAAGACGTTGCTCACGATTGGTGGCGTGGGCGGCCAGTGGCATCAAAAGGCAAATGGTTAGCCATGTCTTGAAAAATGAACGCATTAGGCAAGGCTCTTAATAAGTTAGCGCGCAACTTTATAACAGCTTTTTTGCCGCTTCCGAGGCCGTTGGTCGATTCAATCTGGAGGGCAATGGTGGCAAAAAAGCGGCAAAATGACGCAATTGTCGGACAGAAGTCCGGTGTTACAAGGCTTTGACGGGAGTGAAGGTAGCATTTGCCATACGTCGGATGCCTGTAAAAAAGTCACAAAGAATTAAAGAATATTTATCTATCGTGTGAATCGAGGCCATTCATGAACCCCTATCAACAGGCTGTCCAGCAGCAAGACACCCACAGCAAAGTGATCGGTTACCTGCTGTGGATTTTCGGTTTTACCGGCGCTCACCGCTTCTATTACGGCAAGCCGGTGACCGGGACGATCTGGTTCTTCACCTTTGGCTTGCTGGGGATCGGTTGGCTGATCGACATCTTCCTGATCCCGTCCATGGACCGTGAAGCGGACCTGCGGTTCACCGCCGGGCCGATCGAATACAACGTGGCGTGGATTCTGCTGACGTTTCTCGGGGTGTTTGGCGTGCACCGGATGTATCAGGGGAAATGGATCAGTGGGTTGCTGTACTTGCTGACGGGCGGGTTGTTCTTTGTTGGCGTGCTGTATGACTTCTGGACGTTGAATGATCAGGTGTCGGTGCGTAATGCGCAGAGTCGTTGATTAAATGTGGCGAGGGGGCATGCCCTCTCGCCACAGGGTTTTACGTCTGGTGGCTGATCCTGCTATTCGTCTGCTTGAGTCATAGCCTGTGAATGACTATTGAAATGCTTTTAGCAGTTGAAGTTGAAGTGTTGCAAATGCAATTGTACTGATGCTGTATAAAGTTGAAATGATGAGGTGGTTTGGAGTAGCCCAGTAATTTATGCTGTCAGCGAGAATCGCAAGTGATGCAAATGCAATTATCAACGCTGATGCTTTTATTAAGGTTCCGTTCGTGCGGTGTGTGCGGGCTTTTTTGTATAAGAGTATTTGCATTAGATGAAGTGTAAGTAATGTTAAGCCTGCAATCAGGATTGCACCTATTGGTATTCCAATTGAGTCTCGATCTATGTTGTAAATGCCTGTGCTCAAATTATTTTCTAAAATAAATATTGCTACACTGGAGGTGATCGCTAAAAGCACTGGGTAGATGTAGTTCAGGTGTTTGTAGAGAGGCTTCATGTTGGCTCTTCCTGAATGCAGAAGCTCATAAGTAAAGGCTTTTATACCGTTTTTCATTCTAGCCAATCATGGAACATATCCATTTCGGCTGGGGAGATGACGGGGCCGTCGCACAGTGGCAGTGAGTAAGTTTGCCCGTCGTTGGTGATGATGGCTTCACCTGCGCCCTGCCAATCTGCAGTCCCATAGGTTCCCCAAGTGAACCCAGGATTAACTGTAAAGCCGCCTGAATTTCCCGTTGCTCCTTGTTTTTATAGTCTTTGTATTCAGGGGGGGTGTAGTGATTTTCCTTGTGCTGTATTTATACTAAATGATGGATTTTGAATCTGCACTCAATAACTTTGTAGGAAGTTTCTGTATGTTGTGAGGTTCTTTTCGTGCAGATGGTGAGAAGTCAGAAGCATCTGTTCATTGGATAGTTTTATTTACCATCGCTTGTAGAAATATTCTTGATGCGGATGTGCTGTTTGGAGAAAGGCAGTGGAGGAAGGGCAGGAGGGCTATATGACTTCTGGACGTTGAATGAACAGGTTTCTGTGCGTAACGCGCGGAGACGATAAGCGAAGATCAAAACATCGCAGCCTGCGGCAGCTCCTACACGGGAATATGCATTTCCCTGTAGRAGCTGCCGCAGGCTGCGATCTTTTGTTTTTAAGCCTGGTGGCTGATTCGCCCATCCACCAATGTGTAACGCACCACACCCGGCAGGCTGTGGCCAAAGAACGGGCAGTTTTCGCCCTTGGACAGCCAGCTTTCACCCGCCACGGTCGAGGCCGCCGGGTCGAACAGCACGATGTCCGCCGCACCACCCACCGCCAGTTTGCCTGCCGGCAGGCGCAAGGCCTCGGCAGGGCCGGCGCTCAGGCGTTTGAGCAACGTCGGCAGGTCCAGCAAGCCATCTTCGACCAGGGTCATTGCCAGTGGCAGCAGCAGTTCAACGCTGCTGATGCCTGGCTCGGTCGCGCCGAACGGTGCCAGTTTGGCGTCACGCTCATGGGGTTGGTGATGGCTGGAGATGGCCGAGATCACCCCCGATTTCACCGCTGCGCGCAGGCCTTCGCGGTCGGCGCGGGTGCGTAGCGGCGGTTGGACGTGATACAGGCTGCTGAAGTCGATCAGCGCTTCGTCGGTAAGGATCAGCTGGTACAGGGCGACATCCGCGGTCACCTTCAGGCCTCGGGCCTGAGCCTGGGCGATCAATTCAACACCGCGGGCGCTGGTGAGCTGGCTGAAGTGTGCGCGCACGCCGGTCTGTTCAACCAGCAGCAGATCGCGGGCCAGGGCGACGGTCTCGGCACTTTCCGGAATGCCCGGCAAGCCCAGGAAGCTGGCGGTCGGGCCTTCGTGAGCCAGGCCACCCTCGGCCAGGTCGTGATCCTGGGAGTTGAAAATCACCGTCAGGTCGAAGGTCGCTGCGTAGTCCAGCGCCCGGCACAGGGTGCGGGTGTTGCGGAAACTCTCCAGGCCATTGCCGAAGGCCACGCAACCGGCATCGCGCAGAGCGACGAGTTCGGCGAGCTGTTCACCGTCCAGGCCTTTACTCAGGGCGCCAATCGGGAAGACTTTGGTGTTGCCGGCCTCGCGGGCACGGTCGAGGATCAGTTCGGCCACCGCGGAAGTGTCCAGCACCGGTTTGGTCTTCGGCGGGCAGCACAGGCTGGTCACGCCGCCAGCCGCCGCTGCGCGGGTTTCGCTGACGATCGAGCCTTTGCGACTGTAACCCGGCTCGCGCAGGGCAACGTTGAGGTCTACCAGGCCGGGAGCGGCCACCAGGCCTTTGGCGTCGATTGTGTCGACGGCGACAAAACCGGCTGGCGCAGTGCCAAGGGCGACGACTTTGCAGGCTTCAATGTGGATATCGGTCACTTGATCCAGGCCACTGGCCGGATCGATCACGCGGGCGCCGAGAATGCTGAGCTTCACTGGGCGTTCTCCTGCTCGAATTGGCGCTGGGCAGTCTGCCCGCTCATGGCCATGGACAGCACGGCCATACGAATGGCGATCCCGTAGGTCACCTGGTTGAGGATCACCGAATGCGGGCCGTCGGCCACTGCCGACTCGATTTCCACGCCACGGTTGATCGGCCCCGGGTGCATCACGATGGCATCGGGCTTGGCACCGGCCAGGCGCGCGGTGGTCAAGCCGAACAGGCGGTAGAACTCGCCTTCGCTCGGCAGCAGGCCGCCGGTCATGCGTTCACGCTGCAGGCGCAACATGATCACCACGTCGACATCTTTCAGGCCTTCGGTCATGTCGGTGTAGACCTTCACGCCATACTGCTCGATGCCGATCGGCAGCAGGGTTTTCGGCGCGATCACGCGGATGTCCGGGCAACCGAGGGTTTTCAGGGCCAGCATGTTCGAACGCGCGACCCGCGAATGCAGGATGTCGCCGACGATGGCCACCGAAAGGTTTTCGAACCCGCCCTTGTGCCGGCGGATGGTCAGCATGTCGAGCATGCCCTGGGTCGGGTGCGCGTGCCGGCCGTCGCCGCCGTTGATGATCGCCACTTGTGGGCAGACATGCTCGGCGATGAAGTGAGCGGCACCTGAATCACCGTGGCGCACGACGAACATGTCGGCGGCCATGGCTTCCAGGTTGCGCAGGGTGTCGAGCAGGGTTTCGCCCTTGCTCGCCGACGAGGTGGACACGTTGAGGGTGATCACGTCCGCCGAGAGCCGCTGGGCCGCCAGTTCGAAGGTGGTGCGGGTGCGGGTCGAGTTCTCGAAGAACACGTTGCACACGGTCTTGCCGCGCAGCAACGGGACCTTCTTGACGGCCCGGGCGCCGACTTCGAGGAAGGAATCGGCGGTGTCGAGGATTTCCGTCAGCAGCTCGCGGCGCAAACCGTCGAGCGAGAGGAAGTGGCGCAGCTGGCCCTGATCATTGAGCTGCAGCGGGCGCTTGGTTTCTAGAGGCGTCATCGCAAGGGGGACTCTCAATAGGGCGAATTAAAGGGCGAGGTCTTGCAGTTCGAGCGCGAGCTCGGGGCCGGACAGCTTCACCCGTTCGTGGGCCGCCAGCGACAGGGTGGCGCCCACCACGTTCGGGCGGATCGGCAATTCGCCGGCGTCCAGATCCAGCAGGCACACCAGCGTCACGCTGGCCGGGCGGCCGTAGTCGAACAGTTCGTTCATGGCGGCGCGGATGGTCCGGCCGCTCATCAGTACGTCGTCGATCAGTACCAGGTGCTGGCCTTCGATCTCGAACGGCAGCGCCGAAGGGCGAACCTGCGGGTGCAGGCCGTTCTGGCTGAAATCGTCGCGGTAGAAGGACACGTCCAGGGTGCCGAGGGGCTCATCGCTGCCCAATTCCTTGAGCAGGGCTTGGGCCACCCAGACGCCGCCGGTACGGATGCCGATGAAACGCGGGTCGCTGATGCCACGGTGCTCCAGGTGGGCCTTCAGGCGCGTGGCCATCTGGCTGATCAGTTCGGCGGGATTGGGCAGGCTCATGGTTGCTCCTTCTTGGGCCCGAGCCGGCTTGTGCGCAAGGTGGCTCGGGTTGTTGTAGCTAATAGAGGCGCGTAGCGGCTCTTCAGGATTCGAACAGCGCGCCATTCTCGTCGAGCCAGCCTTGCAGCAGCAGGGCGGCGGCGATGGCATCGACCGGGTTGTCGCGGTAACTGCCTTTCTGGCCGCCACGAGCCAGGCGTTCGCCCTTGGCCTCGAAGGTGGTCAGGCGTTCATCGTGGGTATAGAAGGGCAGGTTGAAGCGGCCGTTCAGGCGCCGGGCGAACTTTTCCGCGCGGGCGCACATGTCACTGGGGGTGCCGTCCATGTTCAACGGCAGGCCGACCACCACGGCATCGGGTTTCCACTCTTTGATGAGGGCTTCGACCTGGTTCCAGTCAGGAATGCCGTTCTGCGCTTTCAGCGTGCACAGCTCGCGGGCCTGGCCGGTCACCACCTGGCCGACCGCAACACCAATCTGTTTGGTGCCGTAGTCGAATCCGAGAATCAGCCGCAGGGCCATCAGGCGTGCCCCGCCTGGCTGGTCAGCAGGCTGAGGTTGATGCCCAGGTGCTTGGCCGCCGCTTCCAGGCGCAACTCACTGCTGGTATTGAACAGGATGTCGGCGTCGAACGGGCAGTTCAGCCAGGCGTTCTGCGCCAGTTCGGCTTCAAGCTGGCCGGCTTCCCAACCGGCGTAGCCGAGGGCAATCAGGCTTTTTGCCGGGCCGACGCCGTCAGCGATGGCGAACAGTATGTCCTGGGTGGTCGACAGGGATAACTCGTCTTCCAGATCAACGGTTGCCTGGAAAGTCAGCCCCTTAGGGTGCAAGACGAAGCCGCGATCGGTCTGCACCGGGCCGCCGATAAAAATCGGCACATGCTGGCAGAGCGCAGGCGGTTCGATATCCGGGCGCAATTGCTCAAGGATATCGGCCAGGTTCAGCTCTTGCGGACGGTTGACCACCAGCCCCATGGCACCATTGGCCGTGTGCTCGACGATGTAGGTCAAGGTGTGCGCAAAGTTCGGGTCGGCCATGTGTGGCATGGCGATCAGGAATTGATGCTTGAGGTAGCTGGGGCTGACGTTTTTCATGTGCGCTAGTGTGGCGTTCGAGGGGCAAACTGACAAGCTTGAACGAGCCAAAAGATCGCAGCCTTCGGCAGCTCCTACAGGGGAATGTGTACATCTGTAGGAGCTGCCGAAGGCTGCGATCTTTTAATTACTGGAAAGTCTATCCCCACGGGCAAATTTCCAGGTGCGGATGATCTCCAGCCGGTCAATATCCGACAAATCCCCGGTAAACGGCGCAAACGGTGCCGCCAGCCGGACGATCCGTTGCGCCGCCTGGTCCAGCAGCGGCTGGCCTGAGGACTCCAGCACCAGCACTTCATACAGCGAACCGTCGCGATTGATCGACACCATCAGGCGCAAGTTGCCGTAGATCTGTTTGCGCCGCGCTTCGTCAGGGTAATTGAGGTTACCGATGCGCTCGACTTTCTTGCGCCATTCGTCCTTGTACCAGGCGCCCTTGTCGCGCATGGTCGATGCTGCGCTCAAGCGGTGGATGCGCGGGCGCTTGGCGTACAGCTGTTGTTCGGCGGCCAGTTCCGCTTCGAGGCTGGCGATGTCGCTGGACAGTTGCTCACTGTCGAACGTCGGTGCCTGGACCTGGGATTTGACCTCGGTCTTGGGCTCCTCGGTCTTGGCGGGGGCTTTTTTCGGTTTCGGTGCCACGGTGGTCACGGCAGCCTTGGGCGAAGCTTCCTGCGTTTCAGGCTTGGCGGCCGGCGGTGGCGTGACCTTTTGCACCTTGTTGTCCTGGAACGGCGCGACCTCGGTGGTCTTGGGAATCGCCTTTTTATCCAGGGTGCCGCTGCCTTGCTGATTCTGCTGGGCGAGGAAGTCGGCCTTTTCAGGCTTCTTTTCGCTTTTGAAGGTGGCGAGGGTGATTTCCAGGGTTTTACTGATCTGCTTGGGTTCGACCACTGCAAACCCGACACCCAACAGCAAGGCCAGGTGGATCAGCGCCGCCAGAAACAGGGTAAAACCGAGGCGATCGGCCGGGCGCACGCCACGGTGGGCGAGTTCGGCAGGCAGATCGGACGGGAGGGTCATGACAAGGAAACCAACATCGCGTTTTCACAGGCCGCGCATGATAACGCAATGTTGGTTTGGCTAATCAACGTGCCTTGAGCTTCTGATCGATGGCATCCATCAACAGGCCGCCGATGTCGGTGCCAAACGCATTATCAATCTCGCGAATGCAGGTCGGGCTGGTGACGTTGATCTCGGTCAGGTGCTCGCCGATCACGTCCAGGCCAACGAACAACAGGCCTTTTTCACGCAGGGTCGGGCCGACTTGCGCGGCGATCCAGCGGTCTTTGTCGGTCAGCGGGCGGGCTTCGCCACGGCCGCCGGCGGCGAGGTTGCCACGGGTTTCGCCCTGGGCCGGAATCCGTGCCAGGCAATAATCCACTGGCTCGCCGTCGATCATCAGGATGCGCTTGTCGCCATCGACGATGGCCGGCAAGTAGCCCTGGATCATGATTTGCTGCTGGCCATGCAAGGTCAGGGTTTCGAGAATCACCGAGAGGTTCGGGTGGCCGGCGGTGTGGCGGAAAATCGAGGAGCCGCCCATGCCGTCCAGCGGCTTGAGAATCACATCGCCATGGTGGTCGGCGAATTCGCGCAGGACGTCTGGGCGACGGCTGACGATGGTCGGCGGCGTGCACTGAGGGAACAGTGTGGCGAACAGTTTTTCGTTGCAGTCGCGCAGGCTTTGCGGCTTGTTGACCACCAGCACACCGGCGCGCTCGGCCTGTTCCAGCAGATAAGTGGAGTAGACGAACTCCATGTCGAACGGCGGATCCTTGCGCATCAGGATCACGTCCAGATCGCTCAGCAGCGCGTCGCTTTCGGCGCCCAGTTCGAACCATTTTTCCGGGTTGGCGAACACCTGCAGCGGACGCATCCGCGCCCGCGCCTGACCTTCGCCCTGATACAGGTCGCGCTGTTCCATGTAGAACAGCTCCCAGCCACGCTTTTGCGCGGCCAGCAGCATGGCCAGCGAGCTATCCTTCTTATAGGAAATGCTGGCGATAGGGTCCATGACAATCCCGACGCGAACGCTCATTGGGTTTTCCTCGAAAATTGGCTACCGGATCGGTATGAAAAAAGTGGCGTCAGAGTGGCGCTGAGTGTGTTCCCGGTCAAGGAAAAACCACCTTGCGGGTCGGCCGATAGATTGGTTTTGGAGACTGTGCTAAAAAGGCTGCCATGTCGTGCCGGCCCTTGAGCATCAAGGGTTTCGAGCCGCGTTAACCGGCAAACGGACAATTTGTTTCGCAAAGGCGACGGTAGAGCATTTTATGGAACAGCACCCCAGCGCCTTGAAGGTCATGGTGATCGACGATTCGAAGACGATCCGTCGCACCGCCGAAACGCTGCTCAAGAACGTGGGTTGTGAGGTCATCACGGCCATCGACGGTTTTGATGCCCTGGCCAAGATTGTCGACAACCATCCCGGCATCATCTTTGTCGACATCATGATGCCGCGCCTGGATGGCTATCAGACCTGCGCCCTGATCAAGAACAACAGCGCGTTCAAGTCCACGCCGGTGATCATGCTGTCGTCCAAGGACGGGCTGTTCGACAAGGCCAAGGGGCGTATCGTCGGCTCCGACCAGTTTTTGACCAAGCCTTTCAGCAAGGAAGAATTGCTTGATGCGATCCAGGCCCATGTTCCTGGCTTCGCCGCCGTTTTGCCGCAGTAGGACACGCACAGTGACGCTCGGCCATCGGGCCCGGCGTCGACAAGAATGGGGAAGACCATGGCACGTATTCTGATCGTCGATGATTCGCCGACCGAAATGTACAAACTGACCGGCATGCTGGAAAAGCACGGTCATGAAGTGTTGAAAGCCGAAAACGGCGCCGACGGTGTGGCCCTGGCCCGCCAGGAAAAACCCGACGCGGTGCTGATGGACATTGTCATGCCCGGCCTCAACGGCTTCCAGGCGACCCGTCAGCTCACCAAGGATCCGGAAACCGGACACATCCCGGTGATCATCATCACCACCAAGGACCAGGAAACCGACAAGGTCTGGGGCACGCGCCAGGGCGCCAAGGATTACCTGACCAAGCCGGTCGATGAAGACACCCTGATCAAGACCCTGAATAACGTGCTGGCCGGTTGATCGTCAGGTCATGAACGAGTCGCTGACGGCTTTTGAACTGCTGCTGCAAATCGACCGGCGATGTCGTTTGCTGGCGGCGGACTTGCCGTCCCAGCCACCCCGGCGGGACAGCTGGAGCGGCATCGGTTTTCGCCTGGGCGAGCACTGGTATGTCGCGCCCATGAGCGAAGTCAGCGAAGTCCTGCACGAACCGCGCTTCACTCAGCTACCGGGGGTCAAACCCTGGGTCAAGGGTGTCGCCAACCTGCGCGGGCGTTTGCTGCCGGTCATGGACTTGTGCGGTTTCTTCGGGCACGAGCTTTCGGCGGTGCGCCGGCAGCGGCGGGTGTTGGTGGTGGAACATGAAGAGGTGTTTGCCGGGTTGTTGGTCGATGAAGTCTTCGGCCTCCAGCACTTTGCCCAGGACAGCCTGGAGCCGGTGCCGGCAGACCAGCTGCACGGGCCAGTGGCGGCGTTCGTCAAAGGCCGGTTTCAGCGCGAGCAGTGTTGGCAGGTGTTCAGCCCGTTTGCGTTGGCGCAGTCCCAGGGGTTCATGAACGTCGCGGTGTAGTTGGAGCAACAGAGAACCTTGTGGGAGCGAGCTTGCTCGCGATGACGGACTTGCAGCCAGCATTAATGTCGACTGACACACCGCTATCGCGAGCAAGCTCGCTCCCACAGGTTCCTCGGCAAGTCTTGGAAGGTGTGGGTTAACAGGCGAGGACCGATGATAAAAGCAAAAGCAGGCAAGCCATTGGAAGGGTCGCGCAGCCGGTCGCAGATTATCGTGCTGTTCATCGCGCTGATCGTCTTCATCATGCTGCTGTTCGCCAACTTCGCGTACCTCAACACCCAGGCTACCTACGACAAACAGTACATCGGCCACGCGGGCGAACTGCGCGTGCTGTCCCAGCGTATCGCCAAGAACGCCACCGAAGCCGCCGCCGGCAAGGCTGCCGCGTTCAAGTTGCTCAGCGATGCGCGCAACGATTTTGCCCAGCGCTGGGGTTACCTGAAGAAAGGCGACCCGGCCACCGGCCTGCCGCCGGCCCCTGCTACCGTGCGTCCGGAGATGCGCGCGGTGCAACAGGACTGGGAGCGCCTGCTGAAAAACACCGATGCGATTCTTTCCAGCGAGCAAACCGTACTGTCGCTGCATCAGGTCGCCGCGACCCTGGCCGAAACCGTGCCGCAGTTGCAGGTCGAGTACGAAAAAGTCGTCGAGATCCTCCTGCAACGGGGCGCCCCGGCGGCCCAGGTGGCCATGGCCCAGCGCCAGTCGCTGCTGGCCGAGCGGATCCTCGGCGCGGTCAACACAGTATTGGCCGGCGACGAAAATTCACAGCAGGCCGCCGATGCATTCGGGCGTGACGCAACGCAGTTTGGCAAGGTGCTCAACGGCATGCTCCAGGGCGACCCGGCGCTCAAGGTCAGCCAGGTCGAGGATCGTGACGCCCGTGCGCGTCTCGCGGAAATCTCCGAGCTGTTCGAATTCGTATCGGGTTCGGTGGACGAGATCCTCGAAACCTCACCGGAGCTGTTCAAGGTCCGCGAATCGGCCTCGAACATTTTCAGCCTGTCGCAAACCCTGCTCGACGAAGCCTCACACCTGGCCAGCGGGTTCGAAAACATGGTCGGCGGGCGCACCACCGACACCATAGGCGGTTATGTGCTGGGCTTGCTGGCGCTGGCTTCGATCATCCTGATCGGCATGGTGATGGTGCGCGAAACCAATCGTCAGTTGCACGAAACCGCCGAGAAAAACGAGCGTAACCAGAACGCGATCATGCGCTTGCTCGACGAGATCGAAGACCTGGCCGACGGCGACCTCACGGTGACGGCCTCGGTGACCGAAGACTTTACCGGCACCATCGCCGACTCGATCAATTACTCCGTCGACCAGCTGCGCGATCTGGTCGCGACCATCAACCTCACCGCCGGCCAGGTCGCCGCCGCCGTGCAGGAAACCCAGGCCACCGCCATGCATCTGGCCCAGGCGTCGGAACATCAGGCCCAGCAGATTTCCGAGGCATCCATGGCCATCAACGACATGGCCGAGTCCATCGACCAGGTGTCGGCCAACGCAGCGGAATCTTCGGCGGTTGCCGAACGCTCGGTGGAAATCGCCAACAAGGGCAACGAGGTGGTGCACAACACCATCCACGGCATGGACAACATTCGCGAGCAGATTCAGGACACCGCCAAGCGCATCAAGCGCCTGGGCGAGTCGTCCCAGGAAATCGGCGACATTGTCAGCCTGATCGATGACATTGCCGACCAGACCAACATCCTTGCCCTCAACGCGGCCATCCAGGCGTCCATGGCCGGTGACGCCGGTCGCGGTTTCGCCGTGGTCGCCGATGAAGTGCAGCGCCTGGCCGAGCGCTCATCCGCTGCCACCCGGCAGATCGAAACCCTGGTGCGGGCGATCCAGACCGACACCAACGAAGCGGTCATCTCCATGGAACAGACGACGACCGAAGTGGTGCGCGGCGCCCGTCTGGCGCAGGATGCAGGTGTGGCCCTGGAAGAAATCGAAGGCGTGTCCAAGACACTTGCGGCGTTGATCCAGAGCATTTCCAATGCGGCGCAACAGCAGACGTCGTCGGCCGGTCAGATTTCCCTGACGATGAACGTGATCCAGCAGATCACCTCGCAGACCTCATCGGGTTCCACCGCCACGGCCGACAGCATCGGCAACCTGGCGAAAATGGCCAGTCAGTTGCGTCGTTCGGTGTCCGGTTTCACCTTGCCGGCGGCCAAGGCGCAGGCTGTGGACAAAGCGTGAATCGCCCGCAGGTAGAACTATGGTGATTGGAGTGGTTATGGGTGATCGGCACGACTATGTGGCCCTCGAGTGGGTCAAGGGCGAGATTGCCGAAACGCTGAAACAGGCTCATCACGCGATCGAAACCGTGCTCGATGACCCGCAGGCGACGCATGCGCTGGATGCAAGCCTTTCGTGCATCCATCAGGTCCACGGCAGTTTGCAGATGGTCGAGTTCTACGGCGCGGCGTTGCTCGCCGAAGAAATGGAACAACTGGCCATGGCCTTGCAGGGCAGCCGTGTCAGTCATCGCGACGAGGCGTTGCACCTGTTGATGCAGGCCCTGGGACAGCTGCCGATCTACCTCGACCGGGTGCAAGGCGCGCGCCGCGACTTGCCACTGGTGGTGTTGCCCCTGATCAATGACCTGCGCAGCGCCCGTGGCGAAAGCCTGTTGTCGGAAACCAGTCTGTTCAGCCCGCAATTGCCCGAGTTGCCGGCGTTGGACGCAGAAACGCTGGCGCAGATGGAACCGGCCGAATTGCCCAATGTGCTGCGCAAGCTGCGGCAGATGCTGCAAATGGCGTTGGTCGGATTCCTGCGTGAACAGGACCATGAAACCACCCTCGATTACCTGGCCAAGGTCTTCACCCACCTCGAAGCACTGTGCGCCAATGCACCCCTGAGCCCGTTATGGCAGGTGGCATCGGCGCTGGTCGAGGGCATGCAGGGCGGTGCGATCGCCAACAGCCCGGCCTTGCGCAGCCTGTTCAAGGATGCCGACAAGGAACTCAAGCGCCTGCTCGAACAAGGCATGCACGGCATCAACCAACCGGCCCCGCCGGAGCTGCTCAAGAGTTTGCTGTTCTACATTGCCAAGGCCGAACAACCCACCGGGCAGATGCTGACCATGAAAGAACGCTACTCACTGGACGACGCGCTGCCCGACAGCGCGATGGTCGATGAAGAACGCGCGCGGCTGGCCGGTCCCGACCGTGACGCCATGCGCTCGGTGCTGGCAGCGCTGTGCGAAGAGCTGGTGCGGGTCAAGGAGCGTCTGGACCTGTTCGTGCGCAGTGACCGCCAGCACACCTCTGATCTCGACAGCCTGCTGGCGCCGCTGCGGCAAATCGCCGACACCCTGGCGGTCCTGGGCTTCGGCCAGCCGCGCAAGGTGATCATCGATCAGTTGGCGGTGGTGCTCAGCCTCGCCCAAGGCCAGCGCGAACCCAACGATGCGATCCTCATGGACGTTGCCGGGGCCTTGCTGTACGTCGAAGCGACGCTGGCCGGCATGGTCGGTACCGTGGAGCCGGAGAGCCCGGATGACAACCGCCTGCCGACCACCGACCTGACGCAGATCCATCAGATCGTGATCAAGGAGGCCCGCATCTGTTTGCTGCAGGCCAAGGACATGATCGTCGACTACATCGACGCCGATTGGGACCGCCAGCATTTGCAGGCGCTGCCGGCCTTGCTGACCCAGGTGCGCGGCGCGCTGGCGATGATCCCGCTGGGCCGGGCAGCGAGCCTGGTAGAAACCTGCAATCACTTTATCCGCGAGCACCTGTTGCTCGAACCGGGTCAACCGGGCTGGCAGGAACTGGACAGCCTGGCCGACGTGATCACCAGCATCGAGTACTACCTCGAGCGCCTCAGCGATGACCCGCAAGCGCAAGGTGAAAACCTGCTCGATGTCGCGGAAAAAAGCCTGGCCGGCCTCGGGTTTTTCCCCAGTGAGCAGCATGTGCCAGTGCTTGATGATGTGCTCAACCCGAGCGATGCGCAGGTCATGCAGATGATGCAGGAGCTGGATGATCCGCAGATCGTCCAGACCCTGGCCCACGTGCTTGCCAGCCCGGTTTCGAGCCTGAACCCACCCGCCCTGAACACTCCGGGCAGCCTGCTGCCGCCGCCAGCGGGCGAAGAGCCGGTGGACGAGGAACTGCGTGAGGTGTTCCTCGAAGAAACCGACGAAGTCCTGGAGATCCTGCGCGAGTACTTGCCGCGCTGTTCGGTCAACCCTGACGACCGCTCGGCCCTGAGTGAGCTGCGCCGTGCCTTCCATACCCTCAAGGGCAGTGGCCGCATGGTGCGCGCTCTGGTGCTGGGCGAGCTGGCCTGGGCCGTGGAAAACCTGCTCAATCGCGTACTGGAAGGCAGCGTGGAACCGGGCGCTACGGTGCAGCAACTGATCGGCGATGTGCTGCAGCTGCTTCCGGAGCTAGTGGCTGAATACGCCGCCAATGCCCAGTGCCAGCGCAGCGATGTCGATCAATTGGCTGCCCGCGCCCATGCCCTGGCCAAGGGCGAAGAGCCGGTGTCCGATGAGGATACGCAGGATGTCGCGGCCCTCGACCCGCTGTTGCTGGAGATCTTCCGCAAAGAGGCCGAAACCCACTTGGGCAGCCTCAATCGCTTCCTTGATCAGGCCGCCGAACATGTGCCGTTGCCGGCCAGCGACGAATTGCAGCGCGCCTTGCACACCCTCAAGGGCAGTGCCTCCATGGCCGGTGTGTTGCCGATTGCCGAACTGGCCGCACCGCTGGATCAACTGGCGCGGGAATACAAGGCGCACCTGATCGCACTGGATCTGAATGAAGTCCAATTGCTGCTGGAAGCAGAAGGACTGTTCCGCCTCGGCTTGCGCCAGCTCAAGACTGATCCGCTGGCGGAAATTCCCGGCGCCCGGGGTTTGACCGAGCGAGCCAGGGCGCTGCTGGCCGAGCGTCTGGAAAACCTCCTGAACACACCGAACACCGGGCTGCGGATCAAGCGCGATCCGCAGCTGATCAACAACTTCCTCGCCCAGGGCATGGATATCCTGCTGGACGCCGAAAGCCTGTTGCAGCGTTGGCAGCAACACCCCGGCGAGCGTCAGGAACTCAGCGCGCTGCTGGACGAACTGACCACCCTCGGCGAAGGCGCCCATCTGGCCGACCTGCACCCGGTGGATGAGTTGTGCGAAGCATTGCTCGATCTCTACGGTGCCGTGGAAGAAAGCAGCCTCGCGGTCAGCGAGCGGTTTTTCCATGAGGCACAGGGTGCCCATGAAGCGCTGATCAACATGCTCGACGAACTGGCCGCCGGCCAGGAAGTCAGCCCGCAGCCGCAACGGATCAGGGCCTTGCGCGAACTGCTCGACGAGAGCCTCGACCCGTCGGCCGTGGGCCTGATCCGCAGCGATGGCAGCCGGAGCCTGAGCATCCGCGAGTTGGGTTCTGCCACCGAGGAACTTGAGCGCACGCTACCCCCTGTAGGAGCGAGCTCGCTCGCGATGGACGTTAACGATGACGCGTTGTCATTGGATAAACGCGGTGCCGGTGAGCTCATCGCGAGCGAGCTCGCTCCTACAGAGGACCGCGCGGTCGAACTGGACGATGAAATCATTGCGATCTTCCTTGAAGAAGCGGTGGATATCCTCGAAAGCGCCGGTCAGGCCTTGCAGCGTTGGTTGCGCGACCCGGACAACGCCGCGCCGCTGGTGTCCCTGCAACGGGATTTGCATACCCTCAAGGGCGGCGCACGCATGGCCGAGGTCGGGCCGATCGGCGATCTGGCCCATGAGCTGGAAAGCCTTTACCAGGGCCTGGTGGACCGTCGTTATGCCTTCAGCGATTCACTGGCGGTGCTGCTACAACAGAGCCATGAGCGACTGGCGTTGTACCTCGAACAGTTGCAGCTCAACCAGCCACTGGGCGATTCCCGTGAACTGATCGAAGCCATGCGTGCCTACCGTCAGAGTCACGCGGGCGGCACCGAGACGGCCCGGCAAGCGACCGGCAACGACTCGGCTGCGCATGATCCGCAATTGCTGGAAATATTCCTCGAGGAAGGTTTCGACATCATCGAAAGCTCCGGGGCGGCGCTGGAGCGCTGGCAGGCCCAGCCTTCGAATCGGCAGGAAGTGGAAACCCTGCTGCGCGACCTGCACACCCTCAAGGGCGGTGCGCGCATGGTGGAAATCGCCGCGATTGGCGATCTGGCCCATGAACTGGAGTTCCTCTACGAAGGCCTGTCTACCGGCGTGTTGCAACCGACGGAGCCGTTGTTCGCGCTGTTGCAGCGCAGCCATGACCGCCTGGCGCAGATGCTCGATGCGGCCCGCGCCGGTGAGCCGATGCCGCCGGCCGACCGTTTGATCGATGCGATCAAGAACTTCAGCCACCCGGCCGTGCCTGAAGCGCCCGTGCCGATTGCGCCGCCGACCATACCCAAGGCCGAGCCGCCGGCGCCGCCGTCCGATGCCGGCGCGGACATGGTCAAGGTCTCGGCGGAGCTGCTCGACGATCTGGTCAACCTGGCCGGTGAAACATCGATCTTCCGTGGCCGGATCGAACAGCAGGTCAACGATGCGCACATCGCCCTGAATGAGATGGAGACCACCATCGAGCGCATGCGCGACCAGTTGCGCCGCCTCGACACCGAAACCCAGGGGCGGATCCTCAGCCGCCAGCAAGTCGATGCCGAACGCCTGGGTTACGAGGAGTTCGACCCGCTGGAAATGGACCGCCACTCACAGTTGCAGCAACTGTCCCGGGCTCTGTTCGAATCGGCCTCTGACTTGCTCGACCTCAAGGAAACCCTCGAACGACGCAATCACGACACGGAAAACCTGCTGCAACAGCAGGGCCGCATCAATACCGAACTGCAGGAAGGCCTGATGCGCACGCGCATGGTGCCGTTCGAACGCATGCTCCCGCGTTTACAGCGCATCGTCCGGCAGGTGTCCAGCGAACTGGGCAAGGACGTGGATTTCATCGTCGACAACGCCGAAGGCGAGATGGATCGCAACGTTCTCGAACGTATGGCCGCGCCGCTGGAACACATGCTGCGCAACGCCGTCGATCACGGCCTGGAGTCCGTCGACGTGCGGCTGGCGACGGGGAAACCGGCCAAGGGCAAAATCACCCTCGATCTGCTGCGCGAAGGCGGCGACATCATTTTCGACATCCGCGACGATGGCGCGGGTGTACCGCTGGACGCGGTGCGGCGCAAGGCGATCAAGCGCGGCCTGCTCGCCCCGGACAGTGTCATCAGTGATCACGATGTGTTGCAGTTCATCCTGCAACCGGGGTTTTCCACCGCCGAAAAAATCACCCAGATTTCCGGTCGCGGTGTTGGCATGGACGTGGTGCACGAAGAGGTGCGGCAACTGGGCGGCACCATGAGCATCGACTCGGTGCCGGGGCAGGGCGTGCATTTCCGCATTCGCCTGCCGTTCACCGTATCGGTCAATCGGGCGCTGATGGTGCAGTGCGGTGAGGACCAATACGCGATCCCGCTCAATACCATCGACGGCATCGTGCGTGTCCTGCCCAATGAACTCGAAGGGTATTTCCGTTTCGATTCGCCAACCTACGAATACGCCGGGCAACGTTACGAGCTGTGCTATCTGGGTGAGCTGCTGAAAACCAGCCCGCGCCCGAAACTGTTGGGTCAGAGCCTGCCGTTTCCGGTGCTGCTGGTGCAGTGCAACGAACGGCACATCGCGGTGCTGGTGGACGCCATGGCCGGCACTCGCGAAATCGTGGTCAAGAGCCTGGGGCCGCAGTTTGCGGCGGTGCAAGGGGTGTCCGGGGCGACGATTCTCGGGGACGGCCGGGTGGTGCTGATTCTGGATTTGCTGGCGCCGATCCGTGCCATGCAGGCCTGTATGCCCCAGCGTCCGGCAGGACAAGAGGTCGAGGCCGAACCGCATCGGCCGCTGCTGGTGATGGTGGTCGACGACTCGGTCACCGTGCGCAAGGTCACCAGCCGCTTGCTCGAACGCCACGGCATGAACGTGCTGACCGCCAAGGATGGAGTCGATGCCATGCTGCTACTGGAAGAACACGTGCCCGACCTGATGCTGCTGGACATCGAGATGCCGCGCATGGATGGCTTCGAAGTCGCGACCCAGGTGCGCAATGACGAACGTCTGCGACACCTGCCGATCATCATGATCACCTCCCGCGCCGGACAGAAACACCGTGACCGCGCCATGGCCATCGGCGTCAACGACTACCTTGGCAAGCCGTACCAGGAATCGGTGCTGCTCGAAAGCATCGCCTTGTGGAGCAAGACCCATGCTTGAGCACCGCACCAGCAACCTGACCGGCCTGCTGCTGCCATTGGCCGACCGCAACCTGATCCTGCCCAACGTCGCCGTTGCCGAGCTGATCGACTACCAGCAGCCGGGGACCTTCGACCTGGACACACCGCCGTGGTACCTGGGCCTGGTGATGTGGCGCGACCGGCAGATTCCTCTGTTGAGTTTCGAGTCGGCATGTGCGCAGAAAACCGTCATCGGCGAACGTGCGCGGATCGTGATCCTCAACGCCCTCGGCGGGCGCCCCGAGCTTAAGTTCATCGCACTATTGGTGCAGGGTATTCCGCGCTCCTGCAAGCTCGACAGCCAGTTGAGTTATGTGGATGTGCCGTTGTGTGCGCTGGAGCAGGCGGCGGTGCAGGTGGGCGAGCAGGTGGCCAAGGTGCCGGATCTGTTGGCGCTGGAGGCGTTGTTGGTGGATGCCGGGTTAATCAACTGATCCCGATTCAGCGGTGATCTGACCGGCCTCTTCGTCGGATCGCCGCCCGGAGCAAGCCCGCTCCTACAAGGTTTTGTGTGCACCGCAGAGCCACTGTAGGAGCGGGCTTGCCCGCGAAGGCGTCAGTCCAGACAACCATTACCCTGAGCGTAACGATCCACCGCTCTGCTTGATTGATACCCCCACCCAACACTCCTAAGGTAGCTCCACGACAGCGAACCCGTGGAGTGGTCATGACAACAACAATATCCCCCGACTCGCGATGGACGCGGCGGCGCAGCGAAAAGCAGCGGCGCCTCGAGCTGGTGCGAGGCCTGGCCGACGGTGTGGTGTTACCCACCGACAACATCGTCGCGGCGCTTGAGGCGCTGATCCTGCCCGGCGACCGTGTGGTACTGGAGGGCAACAACCAGAAACAGGCGGATTTCCTTTCCCGTTCCCTGGCCAAGGCTGACCCCGCGAAGCTGCATGACCTGCACATGATCATGCCCAGCGTCGGACGCTCCGAGCACCTGGACCTGTTCGAACGCGGTATTGCCCGTAAGCTCGACTTCTCTTTTGCCGGCACCCAAAGCCTGCGCATCAGCCAGTTGCTCGAGGACGGCCTGCTGGAAATCGGCGCGATCCACACCTACATCGAACTCTACGCACGGCTGGTGGTGGACCTGATTCCCAACGTCGTGTTGTCGGCCGGGTTCATGGCCGACCGCGCGGGCAACATCTACACCGGGCCGAGCACCGAAGACACCCCGGCGCTGATCGAGCCAGCGGCCTTCAGCGACGGCATCGTCATCGTCCAGGTCAACCAGTTGGTGGACGACGTCAGCGACCTGCCGCGGGTCGACATCCCGGCGTCCTGGGTCGACTTCGTGGTGGTGGCCGACAAGCCTTTCTACATCGAACCGCTGTTCACCCGCGACCCACGGCACATCAAGCCCGTGCACGTGCTGATGGCGATGATGGCGATCCGCGGTATCTACGAAAAACACAACGTGCAGTCCCTCAACCACGGTATCGGTTTCAATACTGCGGCCATCGAACTGATCCTGCCGACCTATGGCGAGTCCCTCGGCCTCAAAGGCAAGATCTGCCGCAACTGGACCCTCAACCCGCACCCGACCCTGATTCCCGCCATCGAAAGCGGCTGGGTCGAAAGCGTGCATTGCTTCGGCACCGAACTGGGGATGGAGAACTACATTGCTGCGCGGCCGGATGTGTTCTTTACCGGGCGCGACGGTTCCCTGCGTTCCAATCGGATGTTCAGCCAACTGGCCGGGCAATACGCCGTGGACCTGTTCATCGGCGCGACTTTGCAGGTCGATGGCGACGGTCATTCCTCCACCGTGACGCGCGGGCGCCTCGCCGGTTTCGGCGGGGCTCCGAACATGGGCCACGACCCGCGCGGTCGTCGTCACGGCACGCCAGCCTGGCTCGACATGCGCAACACCGATGTGGCCGAACCCATGCTCGAACGCGGCAAGAAACTCGTGGTGCAGATGGTCGAAACCTTCCAGGAGGGCGGCAAACCGACTTTTGTTGAAACCCTCGATGCGGTCGATGTGGCGAAGAAAAGCGGCATGCCGCTGGCACCGATCATGGTCTATGGCGACGACGTCACCCACCTGCTGACTGAAGAAGGCATCGCCTACCTGTACAAGGCGCGCTCGCTGGAAGAACGCCAGGCGATGATCGCCGCCGTCGCCGGGGTGACCGCCATCGGCCTGCGCCACAACCCCAAAGACACCGCGCGCATGCGCCGCGAAGGCCTGATCGCCTTGCCCGAAGACCTCGGCATCCGCCGCACCGACGCCACTCGCGAATTGCTCGCGGCGAAAAGCGTGGCCGATCTGGTGGAATGGTCCGGTGGCCTCTATAACCCGCCCGCCAAGTTCAGGAGCTGGTAATGCACGCACTTAACCTGCAAACCAAAACCCTGAGCCTGGCCGAGCGGCTGGCGGACCTGGCGGTGGACGCGCTGATCGACGAGGCTGATCTGTCGCCGAAACCGGCACTGGTCGACCGTCGCGGCAATGGCGCCCACACCGATTTGCACCTGGGGTTGATGCACGCGTCGGCGTTGTCCTTGTGGCCGGCCTTTAAAGAAATGGCGGAAGCCGCCATCGAGTTCGGCGAGGTCGGATTGCCCCTGCGCGAAGCCGTGGGCCGCATCGGTCGCGAAGGCGAGCAAGTGATGCTCGACACCACCGGCGGCGTGAATACCCATCGCGGGGCGATCTGGGCCTTGGGCCTGTTGGTCACGGCCGTGGCGCTGGAACCTCAATCCTGCAGCGCCAATAGTGTGGCGATACGTGCTGCGCGGTTGGCCTTGCTCGACGACCGTTTTGCACCACGTCCGCTCAGTCACGGTGCGCAAGTCGCCCAACGCTACGGCGCTCGCGGCGCCCGTGAAGAAGCGCAACTGGGTTTTCCGGCGGTGATCCAACGTGCTCTGCCACAACTGCTGCGCAGCCGCGCCACCGGCCATGGCGAACAGAACGCCCGGCTCGATGCGCTGCTGGCGATCATGACGAATCTGGCCGACACCTGCGTGCTTTACCGCGCGGGCGAAGAGGGGCTGAACACCATGCAGCGGGGCGCCCGGGCGGTGCTCGACGCGGGTGGCAGTGCCAGCCTCGCCGGACGTCGCCGCCTGCATGAGCTGGACCAACAACTCATCGCGTTGAATGCCTCGCCCGGCGGTGCTGCCGACTTGCTTGCAGCCAGCCTGTTCATCGACCGTATCGAGTCGGACGACGGCCTCATCCTCTGCCATTCAAGAAGGGAAGCGTTTTGATGGAAACTTTATCCTTTGAATTCCCCGCCGGGCAGCCACCACGCGGCCGGACACTGGTGGGTTGTGTCGGCTCGGGCGATCTGGAAGTACTGATCGAACCGGGTCAGGCCGGCAAGCTGACGATCAACGTGCAGACCTCGGTCAATGGCAGCGAACAACGCTGGCAGCATCTGTTCGCACGGATGTTCGACGGCCAGACGCCACCGGCGATGGCCATCGACATCCACGATTTCGGTGCGACACCCGGCGTGGTGCGCCTTCGTCTGGAACAGGGCTTCGAGGAGATCGGCCATGACTGACAGCGCATCCCTGCTCAACAAGCACAGCTTCGTCGAACTCGGTGCCCGGCAACGGGCCAAGGCCCTGCTCGACGCCGGCACTTTCCGCGAACTGCTCGACCCCTTTCAACGGATCATGTCGCCGTGGCTGTCGCGCCAGGGCGTGGTGCCACAAGCCGACGACGGTGTGGTGATCGCCAAGGGCAATCTCGATGGTTTGCCGGTGGTGATCGCGGCCATCGAAGGTGCGTTCCAGGGCGGCAGCCTGGGTGAAGTCGGCGGAGCAAAAATTGCCGGTGCACTGGAGCTGGCCGCCGAAGACAACCGCAACGGCATCCCGACCCGCGCCGTGCTGCTACTGGAAACCGGCGGCGTGCGCTTGCAGGAAGCCAACCTCGGCCTGGCGGCAATTGCCGACATCCACGCGGCGATTGTCGATTTGCAGCAGTACCAACCAGTGGTCGGTGTGGTGGCGGGCAGCGTCGGTTGCTTTGGCGGCATGTCGATTGCCGCCGGGTTGTGCAGTTATCTGTTGGTGACCCAGGAAGCGCGACTCGGCCTGAACGGCCCGCAGGTGATCGAGCAGGAAGCCGGACTCGAAGAATACGATTCCCGCGACCGCCCCTTTATCTGGAGCCTGACCGGTGGTGAGCAGCGTTTCGCCAGTGGTCTGGTGGATCGTTACGTCGATGACGATGTGGCGCAGATTCGCCAACAGGTGGCTGAGTTGCTCCAGCAGGGTTTGCCTGCACAGCCGCGCAGCCAGCAGGCCGAGTTGTTCCTGCAACGCCTGGCGCGTCTGGATGCCGAACCGCAAATCGAGCCTTCTGTGGTTCGCGATCTGTACCAAGGAGAACACCCATGAGTTCGAATTCCCTGCGAGGCTTGAACTGGTTCAACGCCTTGAGTGCCGGGGCGAAAGCGGTCGAAGGTTTGCCGGCTTCGCTGAAGGTCGCGGACGGTTCGCTGGGCGATCAGCCTGTGCGCTTCATCGCGGTGGTGGCCGACCCGGAAAACCGCTTCGTCCGTGCGCGCAACGGCGAGGTGGGGTTGCTCGAAGGCTGGGGCCTGGCGAAGGCGGTGGATGAGGTGATTGCTGCCGATGCTGACAAAACGCAGAAGCGCGCAGTGATCGCCATCGTCGACGTGCCGAGCCAGGCTTACGGTCGACGCGAGGAAGCCCTTGGCATTCATCAGGCGCTGGCCGCTGCGGCGGATAGTTATGCCCGTGCCCGTCTCGCTGGTCATGCGGTGATCGGTTTGCTGGTGGGCAAGGCAATGTCCGGGGCTTTTCTGGCCCACGGCTATCAGGCCAACCGCTTGATCGCCCTGCGCGATCCGGGGGTGATGGTGCACGCCATGGGCAAGGCGTCGGCGGCACGTGTGACCTTGCGCAGCGTCGAAGAGCTCGAAGCCCTGGCTGCCAGCGTGCCGCCGATGGCCTATGACATCGACAGCTATGCCAGCCTCGGGCTGCTGTGGGAAACCTTGTCGGTGGAGCAGATCGAGCAGCCGACTGCGGCGGATTTGGCGCGGGTGACCGAGTGCCTGCATCAGGCGATTGGCGATGTGGTCGCCAGTGGCCGTGATCTGAGCGGTCGCCTGGGGGCGGCCAATCGGGCGGCGTCGAGCAAGGTTCGCCAATTGCTGAGAGCGCAGTGGTGAGCACGCTATTGGCTCACGACCTGCTGTGGGGCATGACCCCGCAGCAGTTGCCGGCGGATGCGCCTGCCTGGGTGATCGAGTCGATCAGTGCCGGCCAGCCGGTGGTGGTCCGTCGTGCCTTGAGCGCGGCGGGGCAGGTGGCGGTGGGCGTGCGCGGGCCGTTGCGCGAACAGCGATTTGCAGCGGTGATGGAAGTCGCTGCCGTCACGCGCCGGGTGCGGCCGGAAGAGCTGTGCCATGTTCAAGGCCGACGCGATTTCCCGGCGCTGCGGGCCTTGGCGCAACTGCGCTCGCACCTCGATGACAGCGGTTGGGTCTGGGGTGTCAGCGGCAGCGCCGGGTTCGAGTTGGCCAGTGGGTTTGCCGCTTTGCACGAGGGCAGCGACCTCGATCTGATCCTGCGTACGCCACGTCCGTTGAGTCGTGTCGACGCCCAGGCGTTGGTGGCCGTTCTCGACGCAGCCGTGTGTCGCGTGGACCTGCAATTGCAGACACCGTCGGGCGCCGTTGCCTTGCGCGAATGGGCCGGTGCTTCGTCGCGGGTCCTGCTAAAAAATGCCATTCAAGCCACTCTGGTTTCCGACCCGTGGAATCCGCAGGAGCAAGCCGCGTGAGCCGCTTGCTGGTGTTCCCCGGCCAGGGTGCACAACAACCCGGGATGCTGGCGCGTTTGCCTCGGGAAACGTTGAACGAGGCGAGCGACCTGCTCGGTGAGGATGTGACGCAGCTGGATTCTGCCGAGGCGTTGCAGTCGACGAGGGCGGTTCAGCTTTGCCTGCTGATCGCCGGTGTCGCCGCTTCACGCCAGCTGGGCTTGACCCCGGACTACGTGGCCGGCTTGTCGATCGGCGCTTACCCGGCCGCGGTGGTGGCCGGTGCCTTGAGTTTCAGCGATGCGCTGCATCTGGTCAGTCTGCGCGGTGAGCTGATGCAGCAGGCTTATCCACAAGGCTACGGCATGACCGCGATCATCGGTCTGGACCTGGCCACGGTGGAAGGATTACTGGCCCGGGTGTACCGCGCAGAAATGCCGGTTTATCTGGCCAATATCAACGCCGATAACCAGGTGGTGATTGCCGGTAGCGACGCGGCGATGAAAGTGGTGGCGGAGTTGGCGAAAGGTTGCGGGGCTGGCTTGGCCAGGCGGCTGGCAGTGAGCGTGCCGTCCCACTGCCCATTGCTTGAGGTGCCCGCGCAACGGTTGGCCGAAGCCTTCGCCAAGGTGCCGCTGCAAACCCCGAAGATCGGCTACCTGAGCGGCAGTCGCGCGCGTCCGCTGATCAAGCCTGAAGCCTTGCGTGACGACCTGGCCTTCAACATGTGCCGCATCGTCGACTGGCGCGGCACAGTACAAAGCGCCTACGAGCGCGGCGTACGTCTACAGATCGAACTGCCGCCCGGTGCGGTGCTGACCGGGCTGGCGCGCCGGGTGTTCGAGCAGGGCACCGTGATTGCCTTCGACGGTGCCCGGCTCGATACCTTGCAGGCGCTGATGCGTGAGGAGGGAAGCCGTCACTCTTAGATCATCCGACTTAAGGCTTCGAACAACAAAAACAACATTCGAAATGCACTTTGAGGACTACAACAATGATTATTTACGGTGTGGCGCTGTTGGCGATCTGTACGCTGGCAGGGGTGATCATGGGTGACATGCTTGGTGTATTGCTGGGTGTGAAGTCAAACGTCGGCGGCGTCGGGATCGCGATGATCCTGCTGATTTGCGCACGGTTGTGGATGCACAAGCGTGGCGGCATGACCAAGGATTGCGAGCTGGGCGTCGGCTTCTGGGGCGCGATGTACATCCCGGTGGTGGTGGCGATGGCGGCGCAACAGAATGTGGTCACGGCGCTGCATGGTGGTCCGGTGGCGGTGTTGGCGGCGATCGGTTCGGTGGTGATCTGCGGCTGCACCATTGCCCTGATCAGCCGGACCCACAAAGGCGAACCCTTGCCCGATGAACCGGCGGATGTAACGCCGGTCGGCGCACCGGCGGGAGGTCGCTGATATGTGGGATCTCATCAAGAACGGTCTGGAACACAACGGTCTGGTCACCGCATTCGCCTTTGTCGGCGTGATCATGTGGGTGTCAGTGGTGATCTCCAAACGCCTGACCTTCGGGCGCATCCACGGTTCGGCGATTGCCATCGTCATCGGCCTGGTACTGGCCTGGGTCGGTGGCACGATGACCGGGGGGCAAAAAGGCCTGGCGGATTTGACGCTGTTTTCCGGCATCGGGCTGATGGGCGGCGCCATGCTGCGGGACTTCGCCATCGTTGCCACGGCATTTGAGGTGCAGGCCACGGAAGCGAAAAAGGCCGGCTTGATCGGCGTGATCGCGCTGCTATTGGGCACGGTGCTGCCGTTTATTGTCGGCGCGTGCATGGCCTGGGCATTCGGTTACCGCGACGCGGTGAGCATGACCACCATTGGCGCCGGTGCGGTGACTTACATCGTCGGGCCGGTGACCGGTGCGGCCATTGGTGCCAGTTCCGATGTGGTGGCGCTGTCGATTGCCACCGGCCTGATCAAGGCGATTCTGGTGATGGTGGGTACGCCGATGGCGGCGCGCTGGATGGGCCTGGACAATCCGCGCTCGGCGATGGTGTTCGGTGGGCTGGCCGGGACTGTCAGTGGCGTGACCGCCGGTTTGGCGGCGACGGATCGGCGCCTGGTGCCTTATGGCGCGTTGACCGCGACCTTCCACACCGGGCTTGGCTGCTTGCTCGGGCCTTCGCTGTTGTTCTTCATTGTTCGCGGGATTGTCGGGTAAGTCGCAGGATCTTCGCTGACTGTACCGACGTCATCGCGAGCAAGCTCGCTCCCACATTGGAATGCGGTCTCCTGTGGGAGCGAGCTTGCTCGCGATGGCCGCGACACGGTTTCAAGCCTGCCGATTGGCATACATCCGACACTCCGCCAACAACGCCAGCAGATTCGGATCGCGCTCCTTGGCCTTCAGGAACACCACGCCAATGTGCTGCTGCAACCGGTACTTTTCCTGCAGCGGGATCAGCTTCACCCGGTTCTCGTACACCGCCGCAATCCGCCCCGGCAGCAACGCATAACCCACGCCCGAGCTGACCATGCTCAGCAGAGTGAAGATGTCGTTGACCTGCATCGCCACCTTCGGCTCGAACCCTGCCTGCTCGAATACCCGCTTGCCGTCCTGGTGGGTGGCGAAGCCCTGGGTCAGGGTGATGAAGGTTTCGTCGCGGACCTCGGCCAGGTCGACTTCAGTTCGCTGGGCAAACTTCGAGTCAGCGGGCGTGGCGAGGAAGATGTCGTCGGAAAACAGCGGGATCTGCTCGCAATCCGGATCGTTGACACTCTCGTCCAGCGACACCAGGGCCGCATCGACTTCCATGTTCTTGAGCTTGTAGAGCAGGTCGATATTGGAGCCCAGAATCAGGTCGATGTTGAGCTCGCTACGGCGGATCTTCAAACCCATGATCAGCTGCGGCACGGTCTTCACCGTCAGTGAATACAGCGAGCCGAGTTTGAAACGTTCGGCCGAGAACCCGGCGGCTTCGCGGGTCAAGCGCACACTTTCGACGACGTCCTGAATCAGCTTCTGTGCCCGCTCTTCCAGCACATAAGCGCTTTCCAGCGGCGTCAGGCTGCGGCCTTCGTGCTTGAACAAGGGGCAGCGCAGGGCGCTTTCCAGGGAATGGATCGCCCGATGCACGCTGACATTGCTGGTCTGCAATTCGGCCGCGGCCCGCGCCAGGTTGCCGGTGCGCATGAAGGCCAGGAACACCTCGAGTTTTTTCAGGGTCAACTCTTCATCGATCAGCATGGGGCGGACTCTTTTTGGAATGACTCGATTGTGCCCAATTGGCTAACGTTTGGCTCGATGGCTTTCGTAGGAGCTGCCGAAGGCTGCGATCTTTTGATCTTGATTTTCGCTGCCCTTGAAGGTGCTGAAGATCAAAAGATCGCAGCCTTCGGCAGCTCCTACACGGGATTGCGCTATACGGAAACATTGCGCTTTTAACCTTGAGGCCTGAGCCTTGCGCAAGGCGGTAACGAATTTTGAGGTGAGCAACGCATGTATCACGGGGAAAGACTCAACGCTTGGACGCATCTGGTCGGGGCAGTGGCGGCGTTTGTCGGCGGGGTGTGGCTGATTGTGCTGGCCAGTCTCGACGGTAGCCCGTGGAAGATTGTCAGTATGGCGATCTACGCCTTTACCTTGCTGGTGCTTTACAGCGCATCGACCGTTTACCACAGCGTGCGCGGGCGCAAGAAAGCGATCATGCAGAAGGTCGATCACTTCTCGATCTACCTGTTGATCGCCGGCAGCTATACGCCGTTCTGCCTGGTGACCCTGCGCGGGCCGTGGGGCTGGACGTTGTTCGGGATTGTCTGGGGGCTGGCGCTGATCGGCATCCTGCAAGAGATCAAACCGCGTTCGGAAGCACGCATTCTGTCGATCGTGATTTACGCGGTGATGGGCTGGATCGTGTTGGTGGCGGTCAAGCCGTTACTTGCGGCGCTGGGCGCCGCCGGATTTGCGTGGCTGGCATCAGGCGGGGTGTTGTACACCGTCGGGATTATCTTTTTTGCCCTGGACGACCGGCTGCGGCATGCCCACGGGATCTGGCATCTGTTCGTGATCGCCGGGAGCTTGCTGCACTTTGTGGCGATCTTGTTTTATGTGCTTTAAGGCTGTACCGGAACCAGGCGATCCAGCTGCTCCCGGGCTCGACGGCTGAACACCTGCAACAGGTCGTTCAAGGTGTGGGGCGGTGGTTCGGCGGCGCGGGTCACTGCGTACAGGGTGATGGGTAGCGGCGGTGCCAGAGGGCGGATCGTTGTGCTGGCGCAAGAGGCGCCAAGGGCGGTGAACGGATCGATCACCGCCAGGCCCGCGCCGGATTCCACCATCGCCCGTGCCAGTGAGTAGGTTTGCACGGCGATGCGTACCCGCGGCGGCGGTTCGACCGCTTCCAGGTAACTGTCGAGCCGCGCGGCCAGCGGATCAGCGCTGGATAAACCGATCAGCGGCGCATCCGCCAGCGCCATCAGCGGCAACGGTTTACCCGCCTCTTCCTGAGGCCAGTAACCACTCGGCGCCAGCGCCACCAGCACGCCGGACGCCAGCGCCTGGGCCTTGAGCCCCGGGTGATCCGGGCGTTGCAGGGTCAGGGCGACATCCACTTCGCGCATCAACAGGTTCTGCACCAGTTCGCGACTGTGGGCGCTGGAGAGTTCGCAAACGATGTCCGGGTAACGCCCGGTCCATTCGTGAATGGCCGGCGGCAGCAATGACAGGGCCAGCGCCGGGGTGGCACCGATGCGCAGGCTGTGGCCAGGCTCGCGGCGCAGGCTCTGCGCCAGGCGTCGCACGCCTTGCAGGCTTTCGCTGACCTTATCCACTTCGCGCTCCAGCTCCAGCGCTTCCGGCGTCGCCTGCAACTTGCCGCGTACCCGCAGGAACAACGGGAAGCCCAATTGCTGCTCGGCGTGCTGCAACACCTTGCTCACTGCCGGTTGCGAGACGTGCAGCAATTGCGCGGCAGCGCTGATCGATCCGGTCTGGCGGATGGCCTGGAAAATCTCGATATGGCGGAGGCGCATGGCAAGTCCATAACCTTTGTTTATGGGATTGCCATCTTTATGCATTGTTCAACGTCTGTCACCTGGCTCTAACCTTGGCCTCGTCTTCACAACGGTTTTAAGGACGGACATGGCTCAGCGTGTGTGCATCATCGGTGGCGGCGTGATTGGCCTTGCAACGGCCTATGCGCTGGTGCGCGACGGCTTCGAGGTGACGGTGATCGAGGCACGGGACTCGCTGGGCAGCGAAACCAGCTTCGCCAACGGCGGCCAGTTGTCCTATCGCTATGTCGCGCCCCTGGCCGACGCCGGTGTGCCTTTGCAAGCCATCGGCTGGATGCTGCGCGGCGATTCACCGTTGAAGCTGCGCCCGCGCTTCGACCCGGCCCAGTGGCGCTGGATGGCGGCGTTCCTCGGCGCCTGCCGCCGCTCGGTCAACCGCGAGAACGCCGCGCACTTGCTGCGCCTGGCGCTGTTCAGCCAGGACACCTTGAGGTCCTGGCGCGAGGACGATGGACTGGCGGGATTCCAGTGGCGGCGCAATGGCAAACTGGTGACTTTCCGTCAGAACAGCAGCTTCGAGCATGCGCGCCAGTGTCTGGCCGACCCGCAGCAACAGCAGGTGTTGTCGCCGGCCGAATGCGCGCAGCTGGAACCGGCGCTGACCGATGCGCCCTTTGTCGGGGCAATCTACACCCCGGACGAAGAGGTCGGCGATTGCCACGGTTTCTGCCAGCAACTGGCCGCACGACTGAAGGCGTCCGGCCGTTGCGAATTTCTCCTCGGGCAAGCGGTGACCGGCATTCGCCACAGCAACGGCAGCGTCAACGCCATCGAACTGGGCGAACACGTGCTGCCGGTCGAGCAACTGGTGATCGCCGCCGGTCACCGCAGCCCACTATTGGCGCTGCCCGGGCTGCAACTGCCGCTTTATCCGCTCAAGGGCTACAGCCTGACCGTGCCGATCGGCGCCGGTCACCGGGCGCCGGACGTGAGCATCACCGACTACGACCGCAAGATTGTCTACGCCCGCATCGGCGAGCAATTGCGAGTGGCGGCGATGGTCGACATCGTCGGCTTCGATCCTGCGCTGGACCCCAAGCGCCTGGCGCTGATCAAGCGTCAGGCCCATGACACCTTTCCAAATGCCGGCGCCTATGACGAAGCCGTCGAGTGGGCCGGCATGCGCCCGGCCACCCCCAGCGGCGTGCCGTTGCTGGGCGCGACGGCGTATCGCAATCTGTGGCTCAACCTCGGCCACGGCGCGCTGGGCTTCACCCTGGCATGCGGCAGCGGGCGCTTGCTCAGCGAGCTGATCGGCGAGCGCGAGCCTTCCATCGACCTGCGCGGCTTCAACCACCGGGCCGCCTGAATAGCGATTTCTGAAAAGGACACTGCGATGACCATTACCCGACTGCACAGCAACCCGCGCCTGTCTGGCGCCGTGACCTTTGGCGACCTGGTGTTTCTCTCCGGGCAGGTGCCGGGCGATGCCCTGGATGCCAGCGGCCAGACCCGCGAAGTGCTGGCGAAAATTGATACCTTGCTGGCCGAACTGGGCAGCGACAAGGATCATCTGCTCAGCGCGACCATTTACCTGAAGAACATCACCGAGGATTTCGCCGCGATGAACGAGGTCTGGTCGGCCTGGCTGTCGCCGGGGCAGGCGCCGAGCCGCACCACCGTGCAGGCCGAACTGGCCCGTCCGCAGGTGCTGGTGGAAATCACCGTCATCGCTGCACGCGTCTGATAAACCAACACCCACAACGGAGAATAACAATGCAAAAAATCACGTTGCTCGCTTGTACGCTTGGCCTGTTGCTCGGCAGTCAGGTTCAGGCCAATGAAGCGCCGCTGACCGGCACCCTGAGCAAGATCGCCAGCGCCAACAGCATCACCCTGGGCTATCGCGATGCTTCGGTGCCGTTCTCCTACGTGGGTGATCATAGCGGCAAGCCGATGGGTTACTCGGTGGATCTGGCGGGCAAGATCGTCGAGCGCATCCAGCAGCAACTGGCACTGCCAGACTTGAAGGTGAACTACAACCTGGTGACCTCGCAGACCCGCATTCCACTGGTGCAGAACGGCACCGTGGACCTGGAGTGCGGCTCCACCGGCGTGACCGCCGAACGGCAGAAACAGGTGGCTTTCTCCTATGGCTTCATCTACGTCAAAGGCCAGTTGCTGACGGCGAAGGACAGCGGGATCAAGAGCTTCGCTGACCTGCGCGGCAAGAACGTGGTGACCACCGCCGGCACCACCAACGAGCGCTTCCTGAAAAGCTACAACGTCGATCACAAGATCGACATGTTCGTGATCAGCGCCAAGGACCACGGCGAAGCCTTCCAGATGCTGCAATCAGGCCGGGCGGTGGCGTTCTACATGGACGACGCGCTGCTCTACGGCGAGCGCGCCAAGGCTCAAGACCCGCACAAGTGGGCGGTAGTCGGGGAGGAGCAATCGCGTGAGATCTACAGTTGCATGGTGCGCAAGGACGACCCGCAGTTCCTGGCGCTGGTCAACGGTGCGTTGGCGGATCTGTACAGCTCGGGCGAGATCAACGGCATCTACAAACGCTGGTTCGAGCAACCGATCCCGCCGAAGGGCTTGAACCTCGAGTTCCCGATGACCAGCGAACTCAAGGCGATCATTGCCAAACCGGTGAGTGATCCGGTGCAGTAAAATACAAAAGATCGCAGCCTGCGGCAGCCTGTAGGAGCTGCCGCAGGCTGCGATCTTTTTTAGAAATCACCCCACAGTTGCTGGGCCACCGCCAGTGCGACAACCGGCGCGGTTTCGGTGCGCAGCACCCGTGGACCGAGGCGGGCGGCATGGAAGCCGCCGGCCTTGGCCTGATCGACTTCGGCATCGGACAAACCACCCTCCGGACCGATCAGGAATGCCAGACTTGAAGGCTTGGCATGGCTCACCAGCGGTTCGGCCACCGGGTGCAGCACCAGTTTCAACTCGGCTTGCGTTTGCTTCATCCAGTCAGCCAGCAACAATGGCGGATGAATCACCGGTACTCGCGAGCGACCGCACTGTTCGCAAGCGCTGATCGCCACCTGGCGCCAATGCAGCAGGCGCTTGTCGGCGCGCTCGTCCTTGAGCCGGACTTCGCAGCGTTCGGTGAAGATCGGGGTGATTTCAGTGACGCCCAGTTCCGTGGCTTTCTGAATTGCCCAGTCCATGCGCTCGCCCCGGGACAGGCCTTGGCCGAGATGGATTTGCAGCGGCGACTCGACCTGCCCGGCGAAGCTTTCATCGATCTGCACCACGACGCGCTTTTTGCCGACTTCGACCAGTGTGGCGCGAAACTCCTGGCCCGAGCCGTCGAACAACTGCAACGCATCACCCTCGGCCATGCGCAGCACGCGGCTGATGTAATGGGCCTGGGCTTCGGGCAACTCGTGCTCGCCGATGCTCAAGGGGGCGTCGATGAAGAAGCGGGACAGTCTCATGCTGGGTCTCTGAAAAAGGGTGTTGGTCATTGATCGGTGGGGACTTCTGTGGGAGCGAGCTTGCTCGCGATGACGATCTGACATTCACCATTGATGGTGGCTGAAAGACCGCTATCGCGAGCAAGCTCGCTCCCACATTGACCGCATCATCAACCCGGATCACGGAACCCCGGATGGAAGTCCTTCTGCACCGCCACGCTGACGCTGTCACGGGTCGCAATGTCGATCCCTTCGCTGGCCACTTCGGCGAGGAAGTCGATCTGCTCCGGGGTAATCACATACGGCGGCAGGAAATACACCACGCTACCCAGTGGACGCAGTAAAGCACCGCGCTCCAGGGCGTGCTGGAACACCTTCAGGCCGCGACGTTCCTGCCATGGGTAAGCCTCTTTGCTGGCCTTGTCCTTGACCATTTCGATGGCCAGCACCATGCCGGTCTGGCGCACTTCGGACACGTTCGGGTGGTCGACCAGATGCGCCGTCGACGAAGCCATGCGCTGCGCCAGGGCCTTGTTGTTCTCGATGACATTGTCTTCTTCGAAGATGTCCAGGGTCGCCAGGGCCGCCGCGCACGCCAGCGGGTTGCCGGTGTAGCTGTGGGAGTGCAGGAAGGCGCGCAGGGTCGGGTAGTCGTCGTAGAAGGCGCTGTAGACCTCGTCGGTGGTCATGCACGCCGCCAGCGGCAGATAGCCGCCGGTCAGGGCCTTGGACAGACAGAGGAAGTCAGGGCGGATGCCGGCCTGTTCGCAGGCGAACATCGTCCCGGTGCGGCCGAAGCCGACGGCGATTTCGTCGTGGATCAGGTGCACGCCGTAGCGGTCGCAAGCTTCTCGCAGCAGCTTGAGGTAGACCGGGTGATACATGCGCATGCCGCCGGCGCCCTGGATCAGCGGCTCGACGATCACCGCCGCAACTGTGTCGTGGTGCTCGGCCAGGGTCTGTTCCATCGCGGCGAACATATTGCGCGAATGCTCTTCCCAGCTCATGCCCTCGGGCCGCAGGTAGCAATCCGGGCTCGGCACCTTGATGGTGTCCATCAACAGCGCTTTGTAGGTCTCGGTGAACAGCGGCACGTCGCCCACCGACATCGCCGCCATGGTTTCGCCGTGGTAGCTGTTAGTCAGGGTGACGAAGCGCTTCTTGGCAGGCGTACCGCGGTTGAGCCAGTAGTGAAAGCTCATTTTCAGCGCGACTTCGATGCAGGACGAACCGTTATCGGCGTAGAAGCACCGGGTCAGGCCTTCCGGCGTCATCTTCACCAGGCGCTCGGACAGTTCGATCACCGGTTGATGGCTGAAACCGGCGAGGATCACATGTTCGAGCTGATCGACCTGGTCCTTGATGCGCTGGTTGATCCGCGGGTTAGAGTGCCCGAATACATTGACCCACCAGGAGCTGACCGCATCGAGGTAGCGTTTGCCTTCGAAGTCTTCCAGCCACACGCCTTCCCCGCGCTTGATCGGGATCAGTGGCAGTTGTTCGTGATCTTTCATCTGGGTGCAGGGATGCCACAACACGGCGAGATCGCGTTGCATCCACTGATTATTGAGGCCCATTTTCACTCTCCTGGAGGCGGTCCGTGACCAGCGCGGACAAACAATCGCGCAAGCCTATGCAATGCGTGCCACGGGGACAACCCATTGTGTCGAATGAGCTACTTTCTACAGGCCGATAGACGTTGCTGGCGGGCGTCTGAAGGCTGACGTATCCTTCGCGGTTCTTGAGCCGTCTGGCTCGCAAAAACTGCTGTTTTCCTCGTGTGATTCCGGAGTTCGCTGAATGTCTGTCGGTTGGCTGCGCGCCTGTGCGCTGGTGATGTTGGGGCTGTTCAGCGTGTCTGCGCTGGCCAAGGATAAAACCGCGATCGTGATCGGCGGCGGCCTGTCGGGCCTGACTGCTGCGTACGAGCTGCAGAACAAGGGCTGGCAGGTCACCCTGCTGGAAGCCAAGTCGAGCCTGGGCGGCCGTTCCGGCATGGCCACCAGCGAGTGGATCGGCAACGACAAGGTCCAACCGGTGCTGAACAAATACGTATCGAACTTCAAGCTGAGCACCACGCCGGCCCCTGAATTCGTGCGGACCCCAGGCTATTTGATCGATGGTGAGTATTTCTCCGCCGCCGACCTGGCGACCAAACAACCGGCCACCGCCGAGGCGCTCAAGCGCTTCGACAAGACCGTGGACGATCTGGCGCGCTCGATCGACGACCCGCAGAACCCGGCCGCCAACAACACGCTGTATGCGCTGGATCAGATCAACGTGTCGAGCTGGCTCGACAAGCAGAACCTGCCGGCCACCGCCCGGCAGTTGATCAACCAGCAGATCCGTACCCGCTACGACGAACCTTCGCGCTTGTCGCTGCTGTACTTCGCGCAGCAGAGCCGCGTTTACCGAGGCGTCTCCGATCGTGACCTGCGGGCTTCGCGCCTGGTCGGTGGCAGTCCGGTGCTGGCCCAGGCCCTGGTCAAGCAGCTGAAAACCATCAAGACCAATTCCCGGGTCTCGTCAATCACTCAGGACAAGGACGGCGTGAACGTCAAAGTCGACAGCGTCAGCTATCAGGCTGACTACGTCGTGCTGGCCGTGCCACTGCGTGCCCTGGACAAGATCCAGATGACCCCGGCGCTGGACGCCCAGCACCTGGCGGCGATCAAGGGCACCAACTACGGATGGCGCGACCAGATCATGCTGAAGTTCAAGACGCCGGTGTGGGAATCCAAGGCGCGCATGTCTGGCGAGATCTACAGCAACACCGGCCTGGGCATGTTGTGGATCGAGCCTGCCCTGAAGGGCGGTGCCAATGTGGTGATCAACCTGTCCGGCGACAATGCGCGAGTGATGCAGGCGTTCGGCGACAAGCAGATGGTCGATCAGGTGTTGATTCGCCTGCATGCGTTCTATCCGCAGGCTCGCGGTTCGTTCACTGGTTATGAACTCCGTCGCTACAGCACCGATCCGTCGACTGGCGGCGCCTACCTGGCCTTCGGTCCGGGCCAGATCAGCAAGTTCTGGCGCCTGTGGGAACGCCCGATTCAGCGCGTAACCTTCGCTGGCGAACACACCGACACCCTGTACCCGGGCACCCTGGAAGGCGCGCTGCGCACTGGTCAGCGTGCAGCCAGCCAGGTTGAAGACCTGGCGGCGGGCAAGTCGTTCGAACCGACGAAAGTGGTCCCGGCCGCCGCTGCGGCGGGCGCTGGTGCGGTGGCGGCGAAGAAAGGCAATTTCTTCAGCAATCTGTTCGGCGGCTCCGATGACGAGAAGAAGCCAGAGCTGGTCAAGGCACCTGAGCCGGTTGCACCGCCAGCGCCTGCTCCGGTGCCAGCCCCGGCGGTCGCACCGGCCCCGGTGGAAGCACCGAAGCCTGCGACCCCGGTAAAAACCGAGCCGGCCAAAAAGGCTCCGGCAAAACCGGCTGCCAAGACTGAGGCGAAAAAAGCCCCGGTCAAGGCACCGGCCAAGAAAACCGAGCCGGTGAAGAAGCCAGCAGCTAAACCTGCGGCGACTCCGGCAATGGATGCCAAGGCGTAGTAAGCCCTGGGACAAAAAGAACGCGGCGTAAATGCCGCGTTTTTTTTGCCTGAAGAAAGCCGGGGTCAAAAATCGAATAAAACATTTGGTACAGGTGTTCTTCGGTTTGTATTCATTTTTTCTAACACTTTCGACTTTAATCTTTCCTTAACTCGCCTGTTTCAGACTCTTGATCGTATTTCTCGATATTTCAAAGCGAAATTTTCGGCTTTAATTCGATAGATAACTCGATAGTCTTGGGCCAGCACTTACAGGGATCTAGGCAATGCAGCTACGTAACTCGACCTCCCGCTACGGCTGGGTCAGCATCTTCATGCACTGGGGCGTGGCACTGGCCGTGTTCGGTTTGTTCGCCCTCGGGCTGTGGATGGTCGGCCTCGGCTATTACGACCCTTGGCGCAAGACCGGGCCGGATCTGCACAAGAGCATCGGTTTGATCTTGCTGGGCGTCATGGTGCTGCGGGTATTGTGGCGTTTCATCAGCCCGCCGCCGCCAACCCTGGCCAGCTATAGCCGCATGACGCGTCTGGGTGCCATGTTCGGCCATGCCTTTCTGTATCTCTGTCTGTTCGCTGTGATGATTGCCGGTTATATGATTTCCACCGCAGAAGGTGCCGGGATTCCGGTGTTTGACTGGTTTGAAGTGCCTGCCCTGGTTTCCGGACTGCCGGACCAGGCAGATAACGCCGGTGCGATTCACCTCTACCTGGCGTGGGTGCTGGTAATTTTTTCCGGCCTCCATGCGTTGGCAGCATTGAAGCACCACTTTATCGACCGTGATGTGACCCTCAAGCGAATGCTGGGTCGCAAAGCCTGAAGTTCAACCTCGACTCCCAAGGAAAACAAAGCATGTTGTTGAAAAAGACTCTCGCCGCTCTGGCAATCGGTTCGGCCCTGCTGTCCGCTAATGTGATGGCTGCTGACTACGTAGTAGACACAACAGGCCAGCACGCCTTCGTCAACTTCAAGATCAGCCACCTGGGCTACAGCTTCATCACCGGTACCTTCAAGACCATGGACGGCAAGTTCAGCTTCGACGCTGCCAAGCCTGAAGACAGCAAGATCGAGTTCAACGTGAACACCGCCAGCGTTTTCACCAACAACGCCGAACGTGACAAGCACGTCTCCAGCAAAGACTTCCTGAAAGTGGCTGATTTCCCTAAGGCCACGTTCGTGTCCACCAGCGTTAAAGCCACCGGTAAAAACGCCGCTGGCAAAGACACGGCCGACGTGGCCGGCGACCTGACTATTGATGGCGTAACCAAGCCAGTCGTGATCAAGGCCACTTTCCTGGGTGAAGGCAAGGATCCATGGGGCGGCTACCGTGCAGGCTTCGAGGGCACTACCAGCATCAAGCGTTCCGATTTCGGCAAGATGATGGACTTGGGCCCACAGTCCGACGCGGTCGATCTGTACATCACGTTTGAAGGTGTTAAAGCGAAGTAATGCTGAGACGGTAGGAGCGAGCCTGCTCGCGAAAAACCTGAGAGCGCCGCGGAGCATCAGGCTTCCAGCGTTATCGTTGACGACCATCGTCGGAACGCCGCCCGGAGCAGGCTCGCTCCTACAGGATTTCATCAGCCATAAAAAAATGCCCCTGATCTCGCGATCAGGGGCATTTTTCATTGCAGCGATAACTCAGCGATTGCGGGTCAGCAGCGCTGGTTTCTCACCACGAGGACGGCTTGGCAGTTGATCCAGTTGCTCTGGTGTCGGGAAGCGGTCAGCCTTGGACTCCTTGTGCATGATCTTCGGCGCGGGGCCGCGCGGGTTCTGCACGGCCGGTTCCGAACGCGGCTGGTCGTCACGGGCCGGGCGGCGATTGCGCGAGTCTTCGCGGCGGGCCTGGCCGTCGCGCGGTGCGCCACTGCGAGGGCCGCTACGCTTGGCCGGTGGGGTGCCGGTGCTGGCGCCATCGCTGTTGCGCGGACCGCTCTGGCGACCTTGTGGCTTGCCGGAACGTGGAGCGCCCGAACCTGCTGCAGTGCCTTGTGCCGGAGCACCCGGACGGCGGCCACGGCCTTGCGCGGGTTTCTGCTGCGGCACGTAGTCGACGCGGTTACCGAAGTTATCGACATCGTCGTCCAGGAACTCGTCCGGGGCACGGTCAGCGGCGGCACGAGGAGGCTGCGACGGACGCTGTTCGCGAGCCGGAGTGCCTTCACGTGGTTTTTGCTGACGGGCCGGGCGCTCACCGCGCTCGCCGGCCGGTTTTTCCTTGCCCTTGTCCTTGCCTTTGTCCTTGCGACCACCGCCGCCACCGCTGCCGTTCGGACCGTCGCCGCGCGGGCCACGTGGATTGCGTGGGTTACGCATGTCCGGACGCTCGCGCACTTCAGGTTTCTCGGCTTCCACAGCACTGGCATCGAAGCCCATCAGGTCGCCGTCGGCGATTTTCTGCCTGGTCATGCGTTCGATGCTTTTCAGCAGTTTTTCTTCGTCCGGGGCTACCAGCGAAATCGCCTCGCCCGAACGACCGGCACGGCCGGTACGGCCGATGCGGTGCACGTAGTCTTCATCGACATTCGGCAGTTCGAAGTTGACCACGTGTGGCAACTGGTCGATGTCCAGGCCGCGGGCGGCGATGTCGGTGGCCACCAGGATGCGCACGGTGCCGGCCTTGAAGTCGGCCAAGGCTTTGGTGCGGGCGTTCTGGCTCTTGTTGCCGTGGATCGCGACGGCGCTCAGGCCGTGCTTGTCCAGATACTCGGCCAGACGGTTGGCGCCGTGCTTGGTGCGGGTGAACACCAGTACCTGTTCCCAGGCGCCAGCGGTGATCAGGTGCGCCAGCAGCGAACGCTTGTGGCTGGCTGGCAGGCGGAATACGCGCTGTTCGATGCGCTCGACCGTGGTGTTCGGCGGCGTGACTTCGATGCGTTCCGGGTTGTGCAGCAGTTTGCCGGCGAGGTCGGTGATGTCCTTGGAGAAGGTCGCCGAGAACAGCAGATTCTGGCGTTTGGCCGGCAGACGGGCCAGGACCTTCTTCACGTCATGGACGAAGCCCATGTCGAGCATGCGGTCGGCTTCGTCCAGCACGAGGATTTCCACGTGGGACAGATCGACGCTGCCTTGGCCGGCCAAGTCGAGCAGGCGGCCAGGGCAGGCCACCAGCACGTCTACGCCACGGGACATGGCCTGAACCTGCGGGTTCATGCCAACACCGCCGAAGATGCAGGCGCTGACGAACTTCAGGTCACGGGCATAGACCTTGAAGCTTTCATGCACTTGCGCCGCGAGTTCGCGAGTCGGGGTCAGGACCAGTACGCGCGGCTGGCGCGGGCCGTGACGCTGGGATTTGTCCGGGTGACCGTTGGGGAACAACCGCTCCAGGATCGGAAGGGCGAAACCGCCGGTTTTACCAGTACCTGTCTGTGCCGCGACCATCAGGTCGCGACCTTGCAACACGGCGGGAATGGCCCGCTGTTGCACCGGAGTAGGCTCGGTATAGCCCGCTGCCTCGATGGCGCGGACTAAAGCCTCGGAGAGACCGAGGGAAGCAAAGGACATGAGTAATCCTGTTTTAAGTTAGGGCTTGGCCCAATGGGAGTCTTGCCTGGCGCGAATGGCGTTTAAGAGGACGCAATCCCGTCCGGTCCTGCTGGGTCTCGAAGGCTCGTCTGCAAGCGCTCGCGCGGGCTGAAAGCTGCGCAGTAGCGGGGTTGAGATGCCTTGAACGATTCCGAGCGTCCGGGCGTGAGCCTGGCGGGAAGGCCGGAGTATAACAGAGCAATCACTGCGCGCCGCTTTCCTGCTGCTCAACGGTTTTTTCCGTGGCGGCCGTGGTCTTTTCAGTCTTCACGTTGGCTGCCGGTTCCGCGCCGTAGCGCGCACTCAGTTCAGCGTAGGCAGGCTCGCGTTTGAAACGTTTGAGTTCGGCGCCGAAACGCTGCACCAGCAGATCCATGCCCGCATTGCGACGTACCGCGAGAAACTGGCTTTGCTGGCTGATGATCGTGGGGTTTTCGGTGATCTTGTCGCGGATGCCCAGCTCGTCGAGCAAATGCTGGCCAACCCGGCGGTCGGTGATCAGCAGGTCAATCCGCCCGCGTACCAGTTTGCCGAAGTTGGCTTCATGGGTGGGAGCCGGCTCGCGGGTGAACAGCGTCGAATCGCTGAAGTCCTTGCTGTACAGGTAACCCGGCGAGGTGCCGATGGTCAGGCCTTGCAAGTCATCGAGGGTGCGAAACGGATGGGGCCGTTCATTGGCGTAGAACATCACGAACTGGACTTCAGACAGTGGTTCGCCGGGGTAGAGCAGGGTCGCATCACGTTCGACGCTGTGAAAGATGTCCAGCGCGCCGTCGGCCTGCCCGGTTTCAAGCATCGACAGGCAGCGTTTCCATGGCAGGAACTGCCACTCCACTTCGATGCCCAGGCGCTTGAAGACAATGGCGGTGGTTTCGTAGTCCAGGCCCAGTGATTTGCCGTTGTCTTCGTACACATAAGGCGCCCACGGCTCCGTGACAATGCGCAGCTTCTCGCCCCGAGCGGCGAAGCTCAGGCAAGTGAAGACAAGCATGGCGATTAATTGCGTGATCAAAGGCATGGGTTTGAGATTACGACGAGAAACCGGAAAGAGCCAGAAACTCACTGCAGATGCTCTAACTCCGTGGATTGCTGCACATTAATAGTGCGCTGAAAGCAAAAGATCGCAGCGTGCGACAGTTCCTACAGGGAATACACATTCCGGGGTAGGAGATGCCGAAGGCTGCGATCTTTTGATCTTGCTTGTAGCGTTCAACTTGCAGCTTGTAGCTGCCTCAACGTGGCAACTTCAGGTTATTCCACACCGCCAGGCTCGCTTCAGCCTGGTTCAATGTGTAGAAGTGCAGCCCTGGAGCGCCGCCCTGCAGCAGTTGTTCGCACATTTCGGTGATGACCTGTTCACCAAAGCGCTGAATGCTCTGGGTGTCGTCGCCGTAGGCTTCCAGTTGCTTGCGGATCCAGCGCGGGATTTCCGCACCGCAGGCATCGGAGAAGCGCGCCAGCTTGCTGTAGTTGGTGATCGGCATGATGCCCGGCACGATCGGGATGTTCACACCCAGCGCTCGCACACGTTCCACGAAGTAGAAGTAGCAGTCGGCGTTGAAGAAGTACTGGGTGATCGCACTGTCGGCGCCAGCGTTGGCCTTGCGCACGAAGTTGGCAACATCGTCTTCGAAATTGCGCGCTTGCGGATGCATTTCCGGGTAAGCGGCGACTTCGATGTGGAAATGATCACCGGTTTCTTCACGAATGAATTCAACCAGGTCGTTGGCGTGGCGCAATTCACCGCTGGCCATGCCCATGCCCGAAGGCAGGTCACCGCGCAGAGCGACGATACGCTTGATGCCGGCGGCCTTGTACTGGGCCAGCAGGCCGCGCAGGTCAGCTTTGCTATCGCCCACGCAAGACAGATGCGGAGCGGCAGGGATTTTGACTTCGCTTTCTAGCTGCAACACGGTGTTCAGCGTGCGATCACGGGTCGAACCGCCGGCGCCGTAGGTGCAGGAGAAGAAATCGGGGTTGTAGGTGGCCAACTGGCGAGCAGTGGCGAGCAGCTTTTCTTGCCCAGCATCGGTCTTCGTAGGGAAGAACTCGAAGCTGTAGCGACGATCTTGGGACATGGGAATACCCTTGAAAACGCGTAAGGCGGACGCAGGCCCCTGTAGGAGCGAGCTTGCTCGCGAAAAACGTCAGGGCAACGCGTTTAGCCAGATAGCGCGCGTTTTCGTTAACGTCCATCGCGAGCAAGCTCGCTCCTACACAGGAAGAGCCGGCCGATCAGTAGCGGTAAGCGTGCGGCTTGAACGGACCTTCGACGGTCACGCCGATGTAGTCGGCCTGGGTCTTGGTCAGTTGAGTCACGACGCCGCCGAAGCCACGGACCATTTCCAGGGCCACTTCTTCGTCGAGTTTCTTCGGCAGTACTTCAACGGTCAGGCGCTCGGCTTGCTGGGCTGGCGACAGGTCGGCGTACTTCTGGCCGAACAGGAAGATCTGCGCCAGAACCTGGTTGGCGAACGAACCGTCCATGATGCGGCTCGGGTGGCCGGTTGCGTTGCCCAGGTTAACCAGGCGGCCTTCGGCCAGCAGGATCAGGTAGTCGTCGTTCTGTGGGTCGAAATCGCCAGCGCCGGTACGGTGGATCTTGTGAACCTGCGGCTTCACTTCTTCCCATGCCCAGTTCTTGCGCATGAAAGCGGTGTCGATTTCGTTGTCGAAGTGACCGATGTTGCAGACAACGGCACGCTTCTTCAGGGCTTTGAGCATGTTCGAATCGCAAACATTGACGTTGCCGGTGGTGGTCACGATCAGGTCGATCTTGCCCAGCAATGCCTTGTCGATGCTTGCTTCAGTACCGTTGTTGATACCGTCGATGAATGGCGAAACCACTTCGAAACCGTCCATGCAGGCTTGCATGGCGCAGATCGGGTCGACTTCGGAAACCTTGACGATCATGCCTTCCTGACGCAGGGACTGAGCGGAACCCTTGCCCACGTCGCCGTAGCCGATGACCAGCGCTTGCTTGCCGGACAGCAGGTGGTCGGTGCCGCGCTTGATCGCATCGTTCAGGCTGTGACGGCAGCCGTACTTGTTGTCGTTCTTGCTCTTGGTCACCGAGTCGTTGACGTTGATGGCCGGGATTTTCAGCTCGCCCTTGGCCAGCATGTCCAGCAGGCGGTGAACGCCGGTGGTGGTTTCTTCGGTCACGCCGTGGACGCGATCGAGAACCTGTGGGTACTTCTTGTGCAGCAGCTCGGTCAGGTCGCCGCCGTCGTCGAGGATCATGTTGGCGTCCCATGGCTGGCCATCCTTGAGGATGGTTTGCTCCAGGCACCACTCGTACTCTTGTTCGGTTTCACCTTTCCAGGCGAAAACCGGGATTCCGGCAGCGGCGATGGAAGCGGCGGCCTGGTCCTGAGTCGAGAAAATGTTGCAGGACGACCAGCGTACTTCGGCACCCAGGGCAACCAGGGTTTCGATCAGCACGGCAGTCTGAATGGTCATGTGGATGCAGCCGAGAATCTTCGCGCCCTTGAGCGGTTGCTCTTCGGAGTACTTGCGACGCAGACCCATCAGGGCTGGCATTTCGGATTCAGCGATGATGGTTTCGCGACGGCCCCAGGCAGCCAGGGACATATCGGCGACTTTGTAATCGGTAAAATCTGCAGGCGTGATAACAGCGCTCATGAAGAGCCTCCATTCGTAATGTATGCGAATGGGCGCCGTTGTGCGTTTAGTGTCGGGCCGATCAAGGCCTGGCAACGCCCCATCCGAGCCTGACAGGTCGAACCTGCTGCAGCGCCCCTCGGACAGGTGGCGGGAAAACGGTATCAAGCGATGATGACCGTTTTGAAACGGTGGCGATTATAGCGGGCTATGCTGATCTTCCAAAGCGTTTCTGTTGGTCAATGTCCGAACGGTAATCGAGACCATAGTCGAAGCTTGATAGAGCTCTAGCCCGGGCTCTGCCATGATGCCAGGCATCAATCGGCAAGATGGTCAGGAGTGAATATGAATTTCCACACCCGCAAATGGGTAAAACCCGAAGACCTCAACCCTAACGGCACTTTGTTCGGCGGTAGCCTGCTGCGCTGGATCGACGAAGAGGCGGCGATCTACGCCATCGTCCAGTTGGGGAACCAGCGTGTAGTGACCAAGTACATTTCCGAAATCAACTTCGTCAGCGCCTCGCGCCAGGGCGACATCATCGAGCTGGGCATCACGGCGACCGAATTCGGCCGCACCTCGATCACCCTGACATGCGAAGTACGCAACAAGATCACCCGCAAAAGCATCCTGACGGTGGAGAAGATGGTCTTCGTCAACCTGGGTGAAGACGGCTTGCCCGCGCCCCATGGCCGAACCGAGATCAAGTACGTCAAAGACCAGTTCAAGGATGATGACGCCGCTCAGTGAGATCGGTGGCGCCCCCTTTGCGAGCATACAATCAAGTTGATGCTCAACCCGCCACATCAAACGCAGCCGCAACGTGACGCTGGCGATAGATGAAGAACAATGCAGTCAACACGGTCAGCCCGCTGACCAGCGCACCGGTCCACGGCAAGTCCGCCAGGTCCGCGCCGCTGGCCACCACCAGGCCGCCGATCCAGGCTCCGGCGGCGTTGCCGAGGTTGAAGGCGCTCTGGTTCAAGGTCGAACCCAGGTTCGGCGCCTCAAAGGCCTGATCGATGATCAGCAGTTGCAGGATCGGGCACAGCGCAAAGGCGAACGTACCCCACAGCACCAGCGTGATCGCTGCCGGAATGGCCGAATGACTGGTTTGCGTGAACGCCGCCAGCAGCACCAGCACCGCCAGCGCCATGCCCACCAGTGAAGGCAGCAAGCGGCTGTCCGCCAGACGACCACCGAGCATGCTGCCGGCGGTCAGGCCAACGCCGAACAACAGCAGCATGATGGTGACACCGTGGGGGCTGACGCCAGTGATTTCCTGCAGGATCGGCGCGATGTAGGTAAACACACTGAACAGGCTGGTCGAGGCCAGCACACTCATGCCCAGCGCCAGCAGTACGTTGGCCTTGCCCAGCACCTTGAACTCGCTGGCCAGGTTGGCTTTATCCATCGCGATGTTCTTCGGCAACCAGACCCATTGCGCGATTGCCGCCAGTACACCGATCACCGACACCGCCCAGAAGGTCGAGCGCCAACCTGCGTATTGCCCGAGTGCGGTGCCCAGCGGCACGCCGAGCACGTTGGCCAGGGTCAGGCCGGTGAACATCATGGCAATCGCCTGGGCCCGTTTGTTGGGTGCCACCAGCCCGGCGGCGACCACTGAACCGATGCCGAAAAATGCGCCATGGCACAGTGCCGTGATCACTCGCGCGGCCATCAGCGTGGCGTAATTCGGCGCCAGCGCGCAGAGCATGTTGCCGAGGATGAACATCAGCGTCATGCCCAGCAGGGTAGCTTTGCGCGGCATGTTGGCGGTGCCGACGGCGAGGATCGGTGCGCCGAACACCACGCCCAAGGCATAGCCGGTGATCAGCAGTCCGGCATCGGGAATGCTCACGCTGAGATCGCGGGCGACGTCGGGCAACAGGCCCATGATGACGAATTCGGTGGTGCCGATGCCGAAGGCGGCAACAGCGAGGGCAAGCAAAGCGAGTGGCATGCGCAAGGTCTCTATCGGTAGTCTTGACGCTGTGATCAGGCATACGCAGGCCGACGACCGTTCTCGACGAGAGCGGGCCGGGCAGAGTTATTATTGGAATTAGTCTGTGCGCAACTGAGTGCGGCGTGGTCGCTTGCAGTATAAACAGCCACTGATATATGGCGAATCAATTCTGTACCAGGCCCCTGTAGGAGCGAGCTTGCTCGCGATGGACGTCAACGATGACGCGTGTTTGCTGGCTAACCGCGTTGCCCTTGCTTTTTTCGCGAGCAAGCTCGCTCCTACAAGGATCGTGGAGACAACAAAAGGAGTAGGCCGTGCTTGCAACGGCGTTGGTGTTGGTCGCGGCGCTGTTGCATGCGGCGTGGAATACCCTGATCAAGTTCAGTGCGGAGCGGTTGTTGGTGGTGGCCTGCATGGACAGCGTGGCGCTGCTCTTTGTCGCACTGATGTTGCCGTTCCTGAGCGTACCGCCGCTGGAGATCTGGCCGTGGATCCTGGCATCGGCGGCGCTCGAGTTGCTCTATCGCTATTTGTTGATCCAGGCCTATCGGGTTGGCGACCTCGGGCTGGTTTACCCGTTGATGCGCGGCCTGTCGCCGTTGATGGTGCTGGCGCTGACGCTGATCTTTGCCGGGGAAGAGCTGACCCGCCAACAGATTTTCGGAATCCTGCTGATCCCGTTCGGCATGCTGTGCCTGCTCTGGCAGGGCGGCGGCGGTGCGCGTTTGCCGTGGTCAATGCTGCCGGTGGTGGCGCTGATCGGCCTGTGCATCGGTTGCTACACCTACATCGATGGGCAGGCATTGCGGCGTTGGTCCCATCCATTGGATTACCTGGTCTGGGTCACTCTGCTCAGCGCCTGGCCGTTTCCGCTATTGGCGTTGGTGCGTAAACGACCCGCGTTCATGCTGTTCTGGCGCGAGCAGTGGCGGCTGGGCCTGGCGGTCGGGTTCTGCGTGTTGTTCAGCTACGCTTTGGTGCTGTGGGCGATGCAGTTGGGTTCGATTGYCGAGGCCGCAGCGTTGCGCGAGATCAGCGTGATTCTGGTGGTGCTGTTTGGCATGCGTTACCTGAAAGAACCGTTTGGCGGGCCACGGTTACTCGCCTGTAGCCTTGTCATGATCGGCATACTGGTGATGAAATTTTGATCGCCCGGATGGAATTCAATTCTCCACAACTAGAAGAAAGGACGGCGTTATGACGGTGGCTCTGTGGTGCATTTTGATCGCGATTTTCCTGCCGTATGTGTGTGCGTGGTTCGCCAAGATCAGTGGCGGGTTCCGGCTGAAAGACAATCATGACCCTCGGGATTTTCTCGACTCTCTGGAAGGCGTGGGCAGACGGGCGCACGCGGCGCAACTGAACAGTTTTGAAGTGATCCCGGCGTTCGCCGCGGCGGTGATCGTGGCGCACCTGGCCGGCAATGCCGAACTGGTGACGATCAATGTGCTGTCGGTGTTGTTCATCACCAGTCGCCTGCTCTACATCATTTGCTACCTGGCGGACTGGCCGACACTGCGGTCGCTGGTGTGGTTCGTGGGGATAGCGTTGATCGTGAGTTTCTTTGTGGTGTCGGTCTGAGAGATCTTCGCCGACACCATTGACCTGTAGGAGCCGGCAAGCCGGCTCCTACAGTAATCAGTTGCTCACGGATTTGCTTTAACCGTATCCGCCACCTGCGGCACTTGTGGTAGCGCCGCACCTTTGGGCCAGAGCATCCAGATCTGCCCCTGCTGTTTCATGTCCCCGGCCAGTTGCCCGGCCGCATCGCCGGTACCCCAGAACAGATCCGCCCGAACCTCGCCGGCAATGGCGCCGCCGGTGTCCTGTGCTGCCACGGGGCGAACCAGGGCTGTACCGTCCGGTTTGGTGGTGGACAGCCACAACAGGCTGCCCAGCGGAATGACCTTGCGATCCACTGCCGCGCTGTAACCGGCGGTCAGCGGTACGTTCAGCGAGCCGCGCGGGCCTTCGTTGCTGTCCGGGTTACGGGTGAAGAACACGTAGCTGGGGTTGCTGCCGAGCAGTTCGGGAATCCGCGACGGATTGGCCTTGGCCCAGGTGCTGATGGCGCCCATGGTCACGTCTTCTTTTTTCAACTCGCCCTGTTCCACCAGCCAGCGGCCGATCGGTCGATACGGATGGCCGTTCTGATCGGCGTAAGCAATGCGCAACTGGCGGCCATTGTCGAGCTGGATACGACCCGAACCCTGGATTTGCAGGAACTGCAGGTTCATTGGATCGGTCAGCCAGGCCACGACCGGCGCCTTGACCCCTTTGCTTTCAATGGTCGCCGAATCGTCGTACGGCTTGAGCACGCGACCTTCGAGCCGACCGCGCAGGCGTTTGCCCTTGAGTTCCGGGTAAATGCTGTCGAGGGCGACGATGATCATGTCTTCGGGGACGCCATAGACCGGGACATTGGCCGCGCTGGTCTGGGTCAGGCTCCCGGGATAGACCGGCTCGTAGTAGCCGGTGATCAGGCCGCTGGGGTTGTCGTTGGCGGCGCGCAGGCCATAGACATCGAGGTTCTGTTTGAGAAAGCCGCGAATGTCGCTGGCGGTTTGCGGCACGTTGGCAGCCGCTGTGCAGGTGCCACCCCAGACCGGGTCGGCCTTGAGTCGGGTGCAGGCGCTGCGCCACGAGCCGAAGCCGGCGACCAGGTCGTTGTCGGACACCGCCGGCAGCGCTTCCCATGTGGCACTGGAATAGGTCGCCAGAGCGTGGGTCTTCGGTTGTTGGTTGTCGCCACCGGTGCAGCCTGCGAGCAGGGTCACCATCGGCAGGGTCCAGGCCAGGCTGTGACGCCATGCCTTGAAACGGCTGTTCATGGAGTGATTCCTTTGCCGGTTGCCTGGGCGCTCCATGCGCTCAAACAACCCTTATTGATAATAGGGCTATTGGTCTTTGCCGATGACGCGAGGATACTGGCCGCCGTTTCCCGTGACCTGAAGCCACCATGACTCTTAAAAGACTTTCTGTTGTATTGCTGGCCTGCCTGACGTTGTCCGCTTGTGGCGGAGTCGACCCCAACTCGCCGCTCGGCCAGCGCAAGGCCATTTTCAAGCAGATGCTCAAGACTGGCGAAGACCTGGGCGGCATGCTGCGTGGGCGCATTGCGTTCGATGGCCCGAAGTTCGCCAAGGGCTCGGTGAAACTCGATGCGCTGTCCCGTGAGCCGTGGCAGCATTTTCCGCAGGTGCGCGAGGAAGATCACACCAGCGCCAAGAGCGATGTCTGGGAGCAGCAGGCGCGCTTCCAGGCCATGGCCCGTGACCTTGAATCCGCCACCGGTGAATTGGTGATCGCCAGCCAGGTTCAACCCTACAAGGCCAGCAATCTTGGGCCGGCGGTGCAGAAAGTCGAAGATGCTTGCAGTGCGTGTCATAAGGCGTTTCGGGATCATTGACCCAGCGGTGCCCGGTCTGGCGTCTTCGCGAGCAAGCTCGCTCCCACAGGTGAGCGCATGACCCTGTGGGAGCGAGCTTGCTCGCGAAGACTGCTTCGGCAACACCAAAGATCTTTGCTCGTTATCTGTTCTTATTTATCCAGCTCATCCAAAGCGTCCTGCAATTCCTTGCGGGCATCGGCGAGTTTGTCTTTGCGCTTGTTGATCTTGTCAGAGTCGCCTTTGCTCATGGCCTTGTCGAGTTCCGCCTGACGCTTGCTGACCTCGTGCCTGGCGTCAAGCACCTTGTTTTCCCGTTCCTTCTTCAGCGAGGCGTCGGTGCAGTTCGCCTCGACTTCGCTCAGGGCTTTTTCCAGGCCTGCCTGCTGGTCGGCGTTGCCGTGGACCTTGGCCAATTCGATCTGGTTGACGATACCTTGCTTCCTGGCCGCGCAACCGGTCAGCCCCGGCGCTTCCTCGTCCGCCATCAACGGGGTGGCCAGCACGCTGCAAAGGGCTAGCAGGACGAGCGGTGAAAGAAATTTCATAAAAGCTCCATGTAAGAAGACAAGCGGGCCGGTGTGGCAATGGCTTGTTGGAGCCCGGCGGTCCCCTGGGGTTCCCGCTGGGCGCAAGGCTGACCGCTAAAAGCCGTCAATCCCCGCATCACGTAATGTTTCACTCAAGGCCAGGACCTGCGGATCGCGGAAAAAGGCGTTCAGTTGCGCCGCGCGTCCCGGACCGATACCGGTCTCGGCCCGCCATTGTTCGATGTCTCGCTGCGCCAGTGCCTGCCATGAGTTGCCGAGGTGCACCTGACCTGTCGGCGGCAATCCCAGGGCTTTCAGCCAGTGCGCGAACGAGCGTTGCCGGGCTAGGTTGAAGCTGTCTGCAAGGCGAGCCGCGCTGCGCTCGCCGAAACCGTCAATGGTAGCAAGCTCTTGAGCATCGAGGGTCAACCAATCCAGCAGACCGTTCAGGCGACCTGTTGCAAGAAGTTTTTCCCAAGTGCCCGGACCCACATTGGGCAGCGCCAGACACTGTTTGCTGCTGAGCCAGGTCAGGCGCGCGAGAAACTGGCTCTCACAGCCCGGAGTCGGTCGCCAGCAACTCAATGAATTAAAGTCCTCTGCCAGCGGCACGTTCAACTCGGCGCGTGCGCTGCTGCGTAATACAACGCTATCGAGCCTGGGAATGGTCAGCCCGGCCAGGCTGATGGCGACCTGGTCACCCGGACGTATGTCCAGCGCCTGCCAGCGTTGCAGCGAGCTAACGCTGACGTGTTTGATCTGCCGGTCATCGAGCATCACCGGGGTCAGTTCAAGTACCGGAGTGATCCGCCCGGTCCGGCCGATCCTGAAATGAACCCGGCGGACTTCGGCCAGCGCCTGGGCAAAGGGGTATTTCCAGGCGATGGCCCAGTAAGGTGACCTGGCCTGCCAGCGTTCGGCGGCCGGGCGCTGGTTCTGGCGCAGGACGATGCCGTCGCTGGCAAAGGGCAGGGGGGAGCGATACCAGTGTTCGCGCCAGCGTTCGGCATTGGTGACGGAGGTGATTGGCTGGCTGTATGCCGTGGTACTCGGGAAGCCCAGCGCGGTCAGCGCCGCGGCACGCGCGGGTACGCTCGCCGGCCCTTGGGGCCAGTCCCAGACAAACAGGTCGATGCCGGCGGCCTGTTCGGCGCTCAAGACCTTGCGTGCCATCAGGCCGGCCACCGAGGCACGAGCATTGAGGCTGCCGGCCTGGGCCTGCACGTGATCGGTCAGGCGCCAATACAGTTCGCCTTGCACGATCACGTCCCGGGCCTGCGACAGCCGTTGCGGGATGGCCGGAATCTGCCGTGCCGGAGCCGTCCAGTCCTGACCGCTTTCGCCGTCACCACGGCTGATTGCCTGGGCCAACAGACCGTTGCGGTAAACCAGGGTCACCGCCACGCCATCGATTTTAGGCTGGACCCAGACGTCCACCCGGTCACGCAGCCAGTTTTCCACGGCGGGACGATCATGCAGTTTGTCCAGACCGGTGTGGGCGATGGGGTGGGGCAGCGTGCCGCGCGCAGTGCGCAAGGGGTCTGCGGACGGGCTCAGGTTGAAGCAGTGGCGCCATTGCGTAAGTTGCGAGCGGGACTGGTCGTAGAGCTCATCGGCGACCAGTGAGCGTCCCTGGCGGTGATAGCTGTCGTCCCAGAAGTCGATTTGCTGTTGCTGTTTGTTGACTTCGTTCAGGGCGCGTTCGGATGGCCAGTCCGGGCACTCGGTGGCATTGGCGGTCAGGTGGGCAAAGGTCAGTAGAAAGGCGAAAAACAGGCGCAGGTCGGGAAGCATCTTGAGCGTCCTTGCTCGGTGAGGTGCGTGAAGGCTAGGTCAGTATGGGGTGGCGCGCAGAGGGGGTATTTTGCCGGGTATGTCCGGTGGCTGTGCTGGCCTCTTCGTCGGAACGCCGCCCGGAGCAGGCTCGCTCCCACAGGGATTTGCGTTTGCCCACAGATATCAGTCACGCCAAAGATCAACTGTGGGAGCGAACCTGCTCGCGAAGAGGCCATACGGTCTCAAGCGCAAGGCAATAAAAAGCCCCGCAGGGCGCGAACCGTGCGGGGCTTCGGGTGTTGCGGGGAAATCTTACAGGCCGGCAGCAGAACGCAGAGCGTCGGCGCGGTCGGTTTTTTCCCAGGTGAACGTGGTGAAGGTGTCTTCGCCAACGGTCTTGGTTGCCGGGGTACGACCGAAGTGGCCGTACGCAGCGGTTTCCTGATACATCGGGTGCAGCAGGTCGAGCATGGTGGTGATCGCGTATGGACGCAGGTCGAACACTTCGCGGACCAGTTTGACGATCTTGTCATCGCTGATCTTGCCGGTGCCGAAGGTGTTCAGCGAGATCGAAGTCGGTTGAGCAACACCGATCGCGTAGGAAACCTGAATTTCGCAACGCTCGGCCAGGCCGGCAGCAACGATGTTCTTGGCCACGTAACGACCGGCGTAGGCTGCCGAACGGTCAACCTTCGATGGATCTTTACCGGAGAACGCGCCACCGCCGTGACGGGCCATGCCGCCGTAGSTGTCGACGATGATCTTGCGRCCGGTCAGGCCGCAGTCACCCACCGGGCCGCCGATGATGAACTGGCCGGTCGGGTTGATGTGGAACTGGGTGTCCTTGCTCAGCAGTTCGGCAGGCAGCACGTGCTTGACGATCAACTCCATCACGCCTTCGCGCAGGTCGTTGTACGACACTTCAGGGTTGTGCTGGGTCGACAGGACAACGGCGTCGATGCCGACAACCTTGCCGTTTTCGTAGCGGCAGGTCACTTGCGACTTGGCGTCCGGACGCAGCCAAGGCAGCAGGCCGGATTTGCGGGCTTCGGCCTGGCGCTGCACCAGCTGGTGCGAGAAGGTGATCGGCGCAGGCATCAGCACGTCGGTTTCGTTGCTGGCGTAGCCGAACATCAGGCCCTGGTCGCCGGCACCCTGATCTTCAGGCTTGGCACGGTCGACACCCTGGTTGATGTCAGGGGACTGCTTGCCGATGATGTTCATCACGCCGCAGGTCGCACCGTCGAAGCCGACGTTGGAGCTGGTGTAGCCGATGTCGGTGATCACGTCACGAACGATCTGTTCCAGGTCGACCCAGGCCGAGGTGGTGACTTCGCCAGCGATGATGGCCACGCCCGTTTTCACCAGAGTCTCGCACGCCACACGGGCGAACTTGTCTTCAGCAATGATGGCGTCCAGCACCGCATCAGAAATCTGGTCGGCGATTTTGTCCGGATGCCCTTCAGACACGGACTCGGAGGTGAAAAGGGAGTATTCGCTCATCTCGATGTTTTCCTGAAATTACCGATGGTGAGTGTCGCCAGCCGGCCGCTGAAAATGGCGGACCTGGATCTGGAAACCATTACGTAAGCCTACATAGAGGCTTTCCCCGGGAACGAGTCCCGCAGCGGTGGCCCAACGGGCCAGATCGTCCTGTTCAAACCCCAACCAGAGATCACCGCAGGCCTCCTTGGCCCAACTCTGGTTGTGGCTACATAACTCTGTCACTAACAGGCTACCGCCTGGTTGCAGCAAATTGGCCATGTGCTTGAGCGCATCGGCCGGCGCGGCAAAATGGTGCAGCACCATGTTCAGTACCACGCAATCGGCCTTGAGGCTGACGCCGTTCAATGCATCGGCCAGTTGCAGGCTAACGTTAGTCAGCTTGTCGCGTTCGCAGACCTGACGCGCCAGTTCGAGCATCGCGGTGCTGTTATCCAGCGCCGTGACTTGCAAGAAGCGGCGCGCCAGTTCCGGCAGGAATGCGCCATCGCCGGGGCCGACTTCAATGGCCGTGGCGTCTTTGTCGAAGCTCAACTTGTCGAGCAGGGCCACCACGCTTTCGCGGTATTGCGGCAGGCCGGCGATCAAGTCTTGCTGGGCGCGAAACTTCTCCGCTACCCGAGAGAAAAAGTCCTGGCTGGCGGCCGCCCGTTGCCCATGGACCTGGGCGATGCGCGACTGTACGTCGGTCGGCAGCGTCAGGTTGTCCACTTCTTCGAGCAGGGCGGCGTGCAATTTGCCGCCCGGCAGTTCGGTGTGGGGCAGGGCGCGACGGTAGAAAATCGCGTTGCCTTCGCGGCGCGTTGCCACCAGGCCGGCCTGGGCCAGTACCTTGAGGTGGTGGCTCATGCCTGACTGGCCGATGCCGAAGATCTGCGCCAGTTCCAGCACACCGAACGAGTCATTGGCCAGTGCGCGCAAAACATTCAACCGCAGGGGATCGCCGCCAGCCTTGCACAAGGCCGCCAGTTCATCGCAATCGTCATGTTGAATGGAGGGCACGCGTAAGTTCATAAGGCCGGCAGTCTAGTCACGAGCCGAAAGCATCGCAAGAGCAATATCAAAAAGTTTTGATATTGCTCGATAGATGGCACTTCTTGACGTTAGGTTCAGTCAACAAAGCCAGAGCAGAAAGGTTTCATCACGTTAATACGTCGTTATCCATTGGAAAAACGCCTCCAGATGACTATCTGTCATTGCCCCGAGGCGGCCCGGTGAGGGAAAATGCTCGCCTTTTTTCCGATTCGTTTTATTCAAGCCCCCAGGAGAACAGCGATGCCTAGCCGTCGTGAGCGTGCCAACGCCATTCGTGCCCTCAGCATGGATGCCGTGCAAAAAGCCAACAGCGGCCATCCCGGTGCCCCGATGGGTATGGCGGATATCGCCGAGGTACTTTGGCGCGACTACCTCAAGCACAACCCGAGCAATCCATCGTTCGCCGACCGTGACCGCTTCGTGCTGTCCAACGGCCACGGCTCGATGTTGATCTACTCGCTGCTGCACCTGACCGGCTATGACCTGTCGATCGACGACCTGAAGCAGTTCCGTCAACTGCACAGCCGCACCCCGGGCCACCCGGAACTCGGCTACACCCCGGGCGTTGAAACCACCACCGGTCCACTGGGCCAGGGCCTGGCCAACGCCGTGGGTTTTGCCCTGGCTGAAAAAGTCATGGCGGCACAATTCAACCGTCCTGGTCACAACATCGTCGACCACCACACCTACGTATTCCTGGGTGATGGCTGCATGATGGAAGGCATTTCCCACGAAGTCGCTTCCCTGGCCGGTACCCTGGGCCTGGGCAAACTGATCGCCTTCTACGATGACAACGGCATCTCCATCGATGGCGAAGTCGAAGGCTGGTTCACCGACGACACGCCGAAGCGCTTTGAGTCCTACAACTGGCAAGTGATCCGTAATGTCGACGGTCACGACCCGGAAGAGATCAAGACTGCGATCGACACTGCACGCAAAAGCGAGCAGCCAACCCTGATCTGCTGCAAGACCACCATCGGTTTCGGTTCGCCGAACAAGCAAGGCAAGGAAGATTGCCACGGCGCCCCGCTGGGTGACGCGGAAATCGCCCTGACCCGTGCGGCGCTGAAGTGGAATCACGGCCCGTTCGAAATCCCGGCCGACATCTACGCCGAGTGGGACGCCAAGGAAACCGGCCGCGCCGTGGAAGCCGAGTGGGATCAGCGTTTCGCTGCCTACTCTGCCGCTTTCCCGACCGAAGCCAACGAATTGGTGCGTCGTCTGAGCGGTGACCTGCCAGCTGACTTCTCGGAAAAAGCCTCGGCCTACATCGCCGAAGTGGCGGCCAAGGGCGAAACCATCGCCAGCCGTAAAGCCAGCCAGAATGCCCTGAACGCGTTCGGCCCGTTGCTGCCTGAGTTCCTCGGCGGTTCGGCTGACCTGGCCGGTTCCAATCTGACCCTGTGGAAAGGTTGCAAAGGCGTCACCGCCGAAGACGCCAGCGGCAACTACATGTACTACGGCGTGCGCGAGTTCGGCATGACCGCGATCATGAACGGCGTAGCCCTGCACGGCGGCCTGGTGCCTTACGGCGCGACCTTCCTGATGTTCATGGAATACGCCCGTAACGCGGTACGCATGTCGGCCCTGATGAAGCAGCGCGTGATCCACGTCTACACCCACGACTCCATCGGTCTGGGCGAAGACGGCCCGACTCACCAGCCAATCGAGCAACTGGCCAGCCTGCGCTGCACGCCGAACCTCGATACCTGGCGTCCAGCCGACGCCGTTGAATCGGCGGTGAGCTGGAAGTACGCACTGGAGCGCAAGGACGGTCCTTCGGCTCTGATCTTCTCCCGTCAGAACCTGCAGCACCAGACCCGCAGCGCTCTGCAGATCGCCGACATCAGCCGTGGCGGCTACGTGTTGAAGGACTGCTCAGGCGAGCCTGAGCTGATCCTGATCGCCACCGGTTCGGAAGTCGGCCTGGCCGTTCAGGCCTTCGACAAACTGACCGAGCAGGGCCGTAAGGTTCGCGTGGTTTCCATGCCTTGCACCAGCGTGTTCGATGCCCAGGACGCCGGCTACAAGCAAGCGGTCCTGCCGTTGCAGGTCAGCGCGCGTATCGCCATCGAGGCTTCCCATGCCGACTACTGGTACAAGTACGTGGGCCTGGAAGGGCGTGTGATCGGCATGACCACCTACGGCGAGTCGGCGCCTGCGCCAGCCTTGTTCGAAGAGTTCGGCTTCACCCTGGAAAACATCCTGGGTCAGGCTGAAGAGCTGCTGGAAGACTAAGCATGACGCGGTGGTTTCCGGACCACCGCGATCCCTTGTAGGAGCGAGCATGCTCGCGATGGTCGTTAACGATAACGCTGGGTGCCTGAATGCCCGCGTTGTCCGGGCCACCATCGCGAGCATGCTCGCTCCTACAGGGTTTGCGTTGTTAACTAGATTTCGATCTGCCTGCGTCTATCGAGAACCCCATGCCTCAACCGCGTCCCTACAAAGTTGCACTCAACGGCTACGGCCGGATTGGTCGTTGCGTCTTGCGTGCGTTGTTCGAGCGAGGCGACAAGGCCGGGTTCGAGATTGTCGCGATCAACGATCTGGCGGACATGGCCAGCATCGAATACCTGACACGCTTTGACTCCACCCACGGGCGTTTTCCCGGCGAAGTGAAGATCGACGGCGATTGTCTGCATATCAATGGCGACTGCGTGAAGGTCCTGCGCAGTGCCACCCCCGAAGGCATCGATTGGGCGTCCCTGGGCGTCGATCTGGTGCTGGAGTGCTCCGGCGCTTATCACACTCGCGAAGACGGCCAGCGTTTCCTCGACGCCGGCGCCCCGCGTGTGCTGTTTTCCCAGCCGATGGCCAGCGAGACCGATGTCGACGCCACCATCGTCTACGGCGTGAACCAGGATTGCCTGACCGGCGACGAACTGCTGGTGTCCAACGCGTCTTGCACCACCAACTGCGGTGTGCCGCTGTTGCGCCTGCTGAATCAGGCCATTGGCCTGGACTACGTGTCGATCACCACCATTCACTCGGCCATGAACGATCAGCCGGTCATCGATGCCTATCACCACGAAGACCTGCGCCGCACCCGTTCGGCGTTCCAGTCGGTGATTCCGGTGTCCACCGGTCTGGCGCGTGGTATCGAACGCCTGCTGCCGGAACTTGCCGGCCGAATTCAGGCCAAAGCCGTGCGGGTGCCGACGGTCAACGTGTCCTGCCTCGATATCACGATGCAGACCGCCACTGCGACCGACGCCACCGAGGTCAACCGGATTCTGCGCGAAGCCGCCACCAGCGGCCCGCTCAAAGGCCTGCTGGCCTATACCGAGTTGCCTCACGCAAGCTGTGATTTCAACCATGACCCACATTCGGCGATCGTCGATGCCAGTCAGACCCGCGTTTCCGGCCCACGGCTGGTGAACATCCTGGCCTGGTTCGACAACGAATGGGGTTTTGCCAACCGAATGCTGGACGTTGCAGAGCACTATCTGCAAACAGCGACTTCAAAAAAACCTGCTCTTTAAGATCAGCTACTCAGGAAATGCGACCCATGACCGTGTTGAAGATGTCCGACCTCGATCTGCAAGGTAAGCGCGTATTGATCCGCGAAGACCTCAACGTCCCAGTCAAGGACGGTGTTGTCACCAGCGATGCGCGTATCCTGGCCTCGCTGCCGACCATCAAGCTGGCCCTGGAAAAAGGCGCGGCCGTGATGGTCTGCTCGCACCTTGGCCGTCCGACCGAAGGCGAGTTCTCGGCCGAGAACAGCCTCAAGCCAGTCGCCGACTACCTGAGCCGCGCTCTGGGCCGTGAAGTGCCGCTGGTGGCCGATTACCTGGGCGGCGTTGACGTCAAGGCCGGCGACATCGTGCTGTTCGAAAACGTGCGTTTCAACAAAGGCGAGAAAAAGAACGCTGACGAACTGGCCCAGCAATACGCTGCCCTGTGTGACGTGTTCGTGATGGACGCCTTCGGCACCGCTCACCGTGCCGAGGGTTCGACCCACGGCGTGGCCAAGTTCGCCAAGGTTGCTGCGGCAGGTCCATTGCTGGCCGCTGAACTGGATGCGCTGGGCAAGGCCCTGGGCGCTCCGGCCCAGCCGATGGCGGCCATTGTTGCCGGCTCCAAGGTGTCGACCAAACTCGACGTGCTGAACAGCCTGAGCCAGATCTGCAACCAGTTGATCGTTGGTGGCGGCATCGCCAACACCTTCCTGGCCGCTGCCGGTCATCCAGTCGGCAAGTCGCTGTACGAGCCGGATCTGCTGGATACCGCTCGCGCCATCGCCGCCAAGGTCAGCGTACCGCTGCCAGTGGACGTGGTGGTTGCCAAGGAGTTCGCTGAAAGCGCCGCTGCGACCGTCAAGCTGATCGCTGACGTCGCTGCCGACGACATGATCCTGGACATCGGCCCGCAGACCGCGGCGAATTTCGCCGAGCTGCTGAAGTCGTCCAAGACTATCCTGTGGAACGGCCCGGTCGGCGTGTTCGAGTTCGATCAGTTCGGTAATGGCACCAAAGTGTTGGCTCAGGCTATTGCGGACAGCGCTGCGTTCTCCATCGCTGGCGGCGGCGACACCCTGGCGGCCATCGACAAATATGGCGTTGCCGAGCAAATCTCCTACATTTCTACCGGTGGCGGCGCGTTTCTCGAATTCGTCGAAGGCAAGGTTCTGCCAGCCGTTGAAGTCCTGGAAAGCCGGGCCAAGGCCTGAGGGTCGCCCGTTTGACCAGGCAAGGGAGTGTTTACATGGTCAAGACGTTAGCGCTGTTGATCGTCGCGGGTTCACTGGTGGCGTGCGGGAGTAACCCGAAGGCCACACCGGAACCTGCGCCGTCCGAGTCGGAAAAAGGCTGCTACCAGGCTGACTGGCAGGCCGAAACCAACCCGGTGCTCAACAAGCGCGCAGGTCCCGAGGGTCTGGACAAATACGAGACCCAGGCACCCGCCAAGGAACATGGCTGCCCTTGACGGGTCTGACTCTTTACTCAGGGCTGGCAGCGTGCGCCGTCAGCCGAGGGACACGGATGAAAGGTTTTATCGCAGTTGCGGCATTGGCGTTGTTGGCCGGTTGTGCTCAGTTGAACCTGTTCCATTCGTCCGCGCCTGTGGATAACTGGACCACCTGGACCTGCGACAGCCAGGCCAAAGTGCTGTGGCGCTACACCGATGACAGCCTTAGGGAAGTCGACGTGCGCCTGGGCGGTGCCGATCAGGTCTACCGCTTGAAGCAGGAACCGGGTGCGTCGGGTTCGCTGTACAGCAATGACATGCTGGCGTTTCACATAAAAGGTGAGGAAGGCCTGGTTTACTGGGTCGCCACCAATGATTTGATTGGCCGTGGCTGTCACCTGTAGGAGCGAGCATGCTCGCGATGGTCGTTAACGATAACGCTGGGGGCCTGAATGCCCGCGTTGTCTGGTCTACCATCGCGAGCAGGCTCGCTCCTACAGGGGGGGCAGCTACCAGATGCAACACCAAATCCGCAGTCCGGGCCAACCCCCGATCTGCAAAAACTTGAATAGCCGCCGCCGCTACGGCAGGCTGGCACGATTAACGACCCTCAACCGGGAGAGATATACACAATGGCACTTATCAGCATGCGCCAGATGCTGGACCACGCAGCCGAGTTCGGCTACGGCGTTCCAGCCTTCAACGTCAACAACCTTGAGCAGATGCGCGCCATCATGGAAGCCGCTGACAAGACTGACTCCCCGGTGATCGTCCAGGCTTCGGCCGGTGCTCGCAAATACGCCGGCGCACCGTTCCTGCGTCACCTGATCCTGGCAGCCATCGAAGAATTCCCGCACATCCCGGTGTGCATGCACCAGGACCACGGCACCAGCCCTGACGTCTGCCAGCGCTCCATTCAACTGGGCTTCAGCTCGGTGATGATGGACGGTTCCCTGGGCGAAGACGGCAAGACCCCGACCGACTACGACTACAACGTGCGTGTGACCCAACAAACCGTGGCCATGGCTCACGCCTGCGGCGTTTCGGTAGAAGGCGAGCTGGGCTGCCTGGGTTCGCTGGAAACCGGCATGGCCGGTGAAGAAGACGGCATCGGCGCCGAAGGCGTTCTGGATCACAGCCAGATGCTGACCGACCCGGAAGAAGCCGCCGACTTCGTAAAACGCACTCAGGTTGATGCCCTGGCCATCGCCATCGGCACCAGCCACGGCGCCTACAAGTTCACCAAGCCGCCTACCGGCGACGTGCTGGCCATCGACCGCATCAAGGAAATCCACAAGCGCATTCCGAACACTCACCTGGTGATGCACGGTTCGTCTTCGGTTCCGCAAGAGTGGCTGGCGATCATCAACCAGTACGGCGGCGACATCAAGGAAACCTACGGCGTACCGGTTGAAGAAATCGTCGAAGGTATCAAGCACGGCGTGCGCAAGGTCAACATCGACACCGACCTGCGTCTGGCATCCACTGGCGCAATGCGTCGCCTGATGGCCACCAACCCGAGCGAGTTCGACCCGCGTAAATTCTTCGGCGCCACCGTGACCGCCATGCGCGATGTGTGTATTGCTCGCTACGAAGCCTTCGGTACTGCCGGCAACGCTTCGAAGATCAAGGCGATCTCGCTGGAAGGCATGTATCAGCGTTACCTGAAAGGTGAGTTGAACGCCAAGGTCAACTAAGACCGTCAGCGTTTTAGTCGCATGAAAAACCCGCAGAAATGCGGGTTTTTTGTGAGCGCAAGATCAAAAGATCGTCCGAACGCGGCCCGAGCCTTCGGCAGCTCCTACGGGTGTACACAATTTCCTGTAGGAGCTGCCGAAGGCTGCGATCTTTTCAACGGTAAATACTATTGATTGTGATCGATATCCAGCTTGCTGAACGTCACTTCCCCGCCTTCGCTTGTGTACCCCGTGTTGTCCTGCACATAGACGCCGGCCTTGAAGTACAGCGGTTTATCACGCCACATCGCGCTGATATCGGTATTCCACTGATAGCCCGCCGCACTGATGCCCAATGCACCGCCGGGGCTGAGGTGGATGAGGTAGGAGAATTCCTGATTGAGTTTCACGCCGGTGGCGATGGTGATGACTCGGGGGGTGTCGTCGGGGTGCATGCGGACTTTGGCGACGATGTTGCCGGTTGAACTGTCGGTTTTGTATTGATACTCGACCTTCACCATGGGCTTCTGGCTGTTATAGGCGTGGATCTGGCCAATGACGATCTTGCCCGAGCTGGGTACCTGGCTGACCGAAAGGGTCGCATGCAGGGAATTGTCAGCGTCGGGGTAGTACCAGTTTTTCAACGTGCCGTTGCTGTAGGTTTCACGCAATTCGGTGCGTGGATAAATCGCGTTTTCGGTACGGGAGCCGGTCACGGGCGCCCAGAAAAACAATGTGCCGGTGTCGGAGTGGAAGTATTGATCCTTGAAACCATCCACCAGTTTGGCGGTTTCGACGGTGTACGGCGGGTTGYCAACGGGAACGCTGAGGTTCCAGCTTGCGAGATCGATCATGTCGGTTCTTCCACTCGATTCATGCTGAACGGGCGTGCCAGAAGCTCTAGACCGCACCTTTGTGGCGGCCTTTATAAGCGTAGCGGGATATTTTGTTAACGCTTGTCTGACGGGTGGTTGACGTCAACAACCTGTCGAAATGCCATCTTCCTGGTTTTCATGGAGCTGAACAATCGACCGTTAGTCGGTAAAAGACACAATGATTATATGATGGCTTACTGACACCTTCTGCTTTTGCAGAACCGGGTCTAGAGTGATGGCACCGTATTTGTCCGGTTTTCACGAGAAGCCGGCCTGACACCCCGCAATTAGAGAGGCAGCATGGAATGCGCGCAACCCACGCCAGTAGAAGGCGGCTCAACCCTTTTAGTCGTCGATGATTACCCTGAAAACCTGATCAGCATGCGTGCGTTGTTACAGCGCCAGGGCTGGCGGGTCATGACTGCCGCCTCAGGTTTCGAGGCCCTCGGCTTGTTGCTTGAACACGATATCGACCTGGTGCTGCTGGACGTACAGATGCCGGGCATGGACGGTTATGAAGTGGCGCGCCTGATGCGCGGTAGCCAGCGGACCCGTTTCACGCCGATCATTTTCCTGACCGCCAACGAACAGTCCCAGGACGCGGTGATCAAGGGCTATGCCAGTGGTGCGGTGGATTTCCTGTTCAAGCCGTTCGACCCACAGATCTTCACGCCCAAGGTCCAGGCGTTGCTCGAACACCAGCGTAACCGCCGGGCCTTGCAGCGCTTGAGTCATGATCTGGAATCCGCTCGTGCCTTTAATGCGTCGGTGCTGGATAACGCTGCCGAAGGCATTCTGGTATTGGGTGAGGACGGTCTGATTCGTTTTGCCAATCCGGCGATGTCGCGGCTGCTCAATGCCACGGTGCAGGAACTGCAAGGCAAGGAGTTTCTGGACTACCTGCAAAAACCGCATATCCCGATCTGGGCCGATTCCGAGTTGCTGGCCGGATATAAACGCGGCGAAACCCTGCGCCTGCACGATGCCCTGCTACGTACGGCGCCCGGCCAGCAGGTGCCGGTGGCCTTGTCCTGCGCGCCGTTGCCTGCCGAGCAGCATGCGATGGTGGTCACCGTGCTGGACATGTCGGTGGTGCGCCATCTGCATCAGCAACTGGAATTTCAGGCGGTCACCGATCCGCTGACCGGATTGCTCAACCGCCGGGGTTTCTACCAGACCGTCGAGAACCTGCTGTTGCGCGGTGAGCGTTCCGACAGTTCCTGGGTCTTGATGTACCTGGACCTCGACGGCTTCAAACGAGTCAATGATTCGCTCGGGCATGATGCCGGCGATCGAGTGCTGCGCTGGGTATCCGAACAGTTGAGGGCCTGCCTGCGGCCCTTCGACATTCTGGCGCGGATGGGCGGCGACGAATTCACCGCGCTGCTGGATCTGGAGTTCCCCGAGCAAGCGGCGAAGATTGCCGAGAAGCTCATCGAGCGAGTGTCGATCTGTCAGCAGATCGACGGCCTCGATATCGCCCTGGGTGCCAGTATCGGCATCGCCACGTTCCCGGATTGTGGTGCCAATCTCGACGGGATGCTGCGGGCGGCCGACATCGCCATGTACGAAGCCAAGCGTGCCGGTCGCCAGCAATATCGCTTCTACGATCACGAAATGAACGGCCGGGCGCGCTCGCGGCTGATGCTGGAAGAAAGTGTGCGAAGCGCCATTGAGAATCGGGATTTCAATCTGGTGTATCAGCCTCAGGTGGCGATTGCCGACGGGCGGATTCGTGGCTTCGAGGCCTTGTTGCGCTGGCAGCATCCGAGCGTTGGCGATGTACCCCCGGGGCTGTTTTTGCCATTGCTGGAGGAGGCGCGGCTGATCAGTCGTCTGGGCAGCTGGATCTACCATCGCGTTGCCGGGCAACGCAAAGCCTGGGAGTCCCTGTTTGCCGAGGACCTGGTGCTCGGCGTCAGTTTGAGCAGTACGCAGTTCGGCGTGCCCAACCTGGTCACTGAGTTGCGTCAGGTGCTTGAACGCCATGGCTTGCAACCACGTTATCTGGAAGTCGAGGTCACGGAAGAGGCCTTGATGCATAACCCCGAAGAAACCCGCAAGCAATTGCGCCTGCTGCACAATCTGGGCGTACGAGTGGCACTGGATGACTTCGGGGCTGGACCGTGCTCCCTGTCGCACTTGCGCGACCTGGAGCTGGATACCCTCAAGCTCGACCGGCATTTGATCGCCCGGTTGCCGGAGTCGGTACGGGATGCGGCGCTGGTGCGCAGTGTGATCGAACTGTGCAAACAGTTCGGGATGCTGGTGATTGCCGAAGGGGTGGAAACCGTCGCGCAGTATGAATGGCTGCAGGCCAACGGCTGTGAATATGTGCAAGGCTTTCTGGTGGCCCGGCCGATGATGGCCGAAGACACCGGGGTCTTTGTCCAGCCGTTTGACTGGAGCGCGCTGTTCCGCTGAATTCGCTACACTGGCGACCTTTTAGTGACGTGTATTGCCGCCCCGATGACCGTGTTGAAATATCTCCAGGCTTATCCCGCTACCTTGCAGGATCAGGTGCGCCAGCTGATCGCCGACGGTCGGCTGGGCGATTACCTGAGCCAGCGTTACCCGCAAAAGCATGGGGTGCAGAGCGACAAGGCGCTGTACACCTATGCCCTGGACCTCAAGCAGGAATACCTGCGTAATGCGCCGGCCATCGACAAGGTGCTGTTCGACAACCGCCTGGACCTGACTCATCGCGCGCTCGGCCTGCATACCACGATCTCCAGGGTGCAAGGCGGAAAACTCAAGTCCAAGAAGGAAATCCGCATCGCTTCGCTGTTCAAGGAAGCGCCTTGCGAGTTCCTGAAAATGATCGTGGTGCATGAGCTGGCGCACTTCAAGGAGTCGGACCACAACAAGGCCTTCTACAAACTGTGCGAGCACATGCTGCCGGGTTATCACCAGGTGGAATTTGATGTGCGGGTGTACCTGACGTGGCGGGATCTGTAGGAGCTGCCGCAGGCTGCGACCTTTTAAGGAGCATTGGATGGACGTGAGCAAGACCAAGAGCAGCTTCTACCGCCGGTTGTACGTGGCGTACCTGATCGACAGCGGGCTGGCCAGCAGTGTCCCGGCGCTGACCGAGGTCACCGGCATGCCCCGGCGCACGGCACAGGACACCATCGCGGCGCTGGCGGATCTGGATATCATTTGTGAGTTCGAGCAGGAAGAGGGTGCGCGCAACCATGCGGGGCGCTATCGGATTCGCGAGTGGGGGGCGATTGATCGTGGGTGGATCGAGCGTAATCTGCGGCAGATCAAGGCAGTGCTGGAGTATCCCTGAGATTTGCGGTGCCTGAACTGACGCCATCGCGAGCAGGCTCGCTCCCACAGTTGAATTGAGCTGTGAACACGATCCAGTGTGGGAGCGAGCCTGCTCGCGAAAGGGTCTTCAAGGACGACGCATCCCAATGTGTGGAATGCCATCTTCCACATATTCCTCACCTGCCACGACAAAACCATAACGCCCGTAATACCCCTGCAAATGCGCCTGGGCCGAGAGGTAGACCGGCAGGCCGGGCCAGTATTTCTCGATCTGTTTCAACGCCTGATCCATCAGCTCATGCCCCAGGCCTGCACCGCGTGCCTGCGGGGCAATGATCACCCGCCCGATCACTACATCGCCGCCCTGTGATTGCGGGTCGAGCAGGCGCAGGTAGGCCACCAGCCGGTTACCGTCCCAGGCCATCACGTGGCAGGTGTCGCCTTCCAGGTCCTGGCCATCAATATCCTGGTAAACGCATTTTTGTTCGACGACGAACACTTCTGCACGCAGCTGTAAAATGGCGTACAGCTGCTCCTTGCCCAGGTCGCTGTGGTGTTTGCAGATCCAATCGACTGTCATGTTTTGATTCCCTGAAAACGTCGTTCCGATACTAAGCGCAGTCACGCCAGAAGTCTTTATGGCGGAAGAATCTGTGACATAGGCCAAAATGCCATCATTCATTTCTCGCGCGGATGTCTTCTTTGTGTAATCTGGATCGAAGCGCTGTGCTGTGGCTTCGATGAGCTAATGTTTCGTACCCGGGTCTTGTCAGTACGAGGCCTTGGGGTTCTGGCTGAAAACACGTTGGGCAATCCGCCCGCTAAGGATTTTCTGGCATGCCGCGATTGCATCGAGCTTTTGCCTTGATTGGATTGCTGTTGCTGGTTCAGGGAGCAGCGGCAGAAAAACTGCGGTTGGTCGCTGATGCCTGGCCCCCCTTTACCGATTCCACGCTCGTCAACGGTGGTTTGGCCACGGATATTGTCAGTACCGCGCTCGCCAGGGCCGGCTATGCCAGTGAGTTTGAACAAGTGCCCTGGGCGCGGGCCTTGATGGGTGTGGGCGAGGGCCGCTACGACGTGCTGGTCAACGCCTGGTACAACGACGAACGTACAAAACTCGGCCAGTTTTCTGGCGAATACCTGCTCAATCGCGTACGGTTTCTCAAGCGTAAAGACGCGCCCATCGAGTTCAACGACCTGCAGCAATTGCACACATATCCGATTGCCATCGTGCGCGGTTACGCCTATTCGCCCGCGTTCGACAACGACGACTCATTGCAGAAAATCCCGGTGCACAGCTTCGCCATGGCAGTGCGCATGGTCGCGGCCGGCCGGGTCAAGCTGACGCTGGAAGATGAATTCGTCGCCCGCTACTACCTGGCCCGTGAGTCACCCAAACTGCGAAACGCCGTGGAGTTCCTGCCCAAGGCATTGAGCGAGAACAGCCTGCATATCATGGTCAGCCTGAAGAATCCCGAGCATGCACGGATCGTCACCGGTTTCGACCGGGAGATCGCGGCGATGAAGGCGGACGGGAGTTATGACAAGTTGATGAGGCAGCATGGGATGTAAGTGAGTTGATCCAGATTTTTTGCTGTTACTGATGGCCTCTTCGCGAGCAGGCTCGCTCCCACAGTAGATCTTCAGTCGACACAAGTTTTATGAACACCAGAGCCCCTGTGGGAGCGAGCCTGCTCGCGATGAGGCCCGCTCAGACACCACAGATCTCAATCCTCACTCGTATCCTTGATCAGATGCGCCGCCAACGTCCTCAGCGGGCCCAACTGCCGACAAATCAGCGCCAGTTGCGTCTGCACCAACCGCTGCCCCTCATCGATTTCATCGGGCATCTGTTCCAGCTCATTGGCCAGAGCTTCTTCCTCATCGCTTTGAATCGCAATTGAGGATTTGCTCGCCAGCCCATGGGCGATTTCGTCGATGCTCGCAGCCAGTTTCACCCCGGCTCCGTCGATCAAATGTTCATGCACGTCCGCCGGCAGTTGGGTTTCCCGGTGTGCGCCCAGGCCTGACAGATAGCTCAGTAGCGTGTGCGACAGCACCAGGAAGCGGAATCCGACATCCGCTTCCTTACGGAAATGCCCAGGCTCCATCAGCATATTGGCCAGTGTGGTCGACAGCGCCGCGTCGGCGTTGTGCGCATTACGGCGGGCCAGGCGGTAAGCCAGGTCGTCGCTTTTGCCCGCAGCGTATTGCTGCATGATCTGACGCAAGTAAATGCTGTTGCAGGCCAGGGTGTTGGCCAGCACTTTGTTCAGGCGTCGGCCCTGCCAGTCCGGCAGGAACAGGAACACCGCCAGCCCGGCGATCAGGCTGCCGAGCAAGGTATCGAACAACCGGGGCAGGAACAGTCCGTACCCGTCACCCACCTGGTTGAAGCAGAACAGCACCATCAGGGTGATCGCTGCCGTCGCCAGGGTGTAGCGGGTGGTGCGGTTGGTAAAGAACACCACTCCGGCGGCGATGGCGAAACACGACTGGATCAGCGGGTTCGGGAACAGGTCGAACAGCGCCCAGGCCAGGGTCAGGCCGATGGCGGTGCCGATGATCCGTTGACCGAGTTTGCGGCGGGTGGCGCCGTAGTTCGGTTGGCAGACGAACAGCGTCGTGAGGATGATCCAGTAGCCTTGGGACGGGTGAATCAAATGCACCATGGCATAGCCAATGCTCAAGGCCAGGGGCAATCGCAGGGCATGGCGGAACAGCAGCGAGGTTGGCGTCAGCTGCGTGCGCAAGCGAAGCCACACGTCCTTGAGGCTGCGCGGCGAACGGTCGAGCAAGCTGCTGTCGGTGGCGTCGGCCAGGGCGTCGGGGTTGCTGGCATCGCTGAGCAAGCGGTCGAGAGTGCCAAGGTTGGCAGCCAGTGCCCGTAGTGAACGCAGCAAGCCGCGCCAGGCCGGGTTGCTCTGGATGCGCAGGTGTTCGAGAGAAGCATCCAGGTCGCTCAGGGCCTCGGCGAAACTGGCGTCATAGGTGAACGGCTGGCGCATCTGGAACGATTCGGCCAGGGCCCGGCAGGCCTTGCCTTGCTGACGCAGCAGGCGTTGGCAGCGGAACAGCACGTCGCTGTGGAAAAACGCTTCTGCGAGTGCGTTGTACGGATAGTGTGAAGAGCTGGCGCGCTCGTGAATGTCCTGGGCGAGGAAGTACAGCTTCAGGTAGCGGCTGACTTTCGACCCCGGGCGACCGTTACCGACCCGGTGCAGGATGATTTCCTTGGCAGCGTTCAATGCCGCCACCACCCGACCGTTCTGCTGGGCCAGCTCCAGGCGCCGTGCTTCCACGTCCATTTGCCGGATCGGCTCGAACAGCAAGGATTTCAGCTTCAGGTAAAAGCCCAGTTCGCGGAACAGGCGCGCCAGGCTCTGCTGCACCGGCTGATTGGAAAACAGCGCCTGCCACAACACCGAGAGCAGACCATACCAGGCGGCACCGGCCACCAGCAGTACCGGCTCGTGCCAGACATCGATGACCGCGCCGCCGCGCTGGTCCACGCCGATCATGGTGTAGACCGACAGAATCAGTGTCGCCGAGGCAATCGCGCCATAGCGTTCGCCGAGGGCGCCGAGCATGGTCAGGCAGAAGGCGGCCAGGGCGAAGGCGATGATAAACAGCCAAGGGTAGGGGAAGAGCAGTTCGACGGACAGGGCGGCGACAGCGAAACACACCAGCGTCACGGCCAGCGCGTTGAGGCGGCCCTGCCAACTGTCGTCGGTTTCGGCCAGGGCACTGGCGATAATCCCCAGGAACAACGGGATCAGCAGGCCCATTTCATCCTGATACCAACACAGCGCCATGGTGCCGGTCAGGGCAATGAATACCCGCACGCTGTAGCTGAATTTATCCAGCGCCCAAAGGCGCCGCAGAGTCTGGCGGAACGAAGTCGATGACATGAAATGCGAAGGCCTTCCGAGGCAATGACGCTAAATTGAGCCACTAATGACGCCGACGCAATGGCGTCGATCACATCAGACAGCAAAATCTGTTCCTTGTCAGGCACTACAAACCCCTGTGGGAGCGAGCTTGCTCGCGATAGCGGCCTGTCAGTCAACATCTCTGTTGAATGTTATGGCCTCATCGCGAGCAAGCTCGCTCCCACAGGGATTGTGTGGATTTTTGAATCAGACGTACTGCGCAGCGGCGTAGCCCGAAGC